>NZ_JHXG01000012.1:0-138523 GCF_000621825.1 Xylanibacter brevis P6B11 | reverse complement strand
GTTGGCAACGCCCAGGCAGACATCGGTGCCATACACCGAGTTGTGTTCCGCCATGTGCTTGCACAGCTCAGGGTAGGTCATGGTCTTCAGCGATACGATGCGGGCATAGACCTTGCCGAACATCTTTGAGTTTCTCATCTGGTTGACATAAGTTTTGTAAAGTACAGGCATAGTGTTAAGGTATTAAATGGTTAATAATAACCCCCTCTAAATCTCCCCGAGGGAAGACTTTCTTGCTCCCTCCCTCGGGAGGGCAGGGGAGGGGTTGGTTGTTGGATTTCGTTTGGTGGCCCCATTCGTCCCGTTTGCCGGCATTAAACGCTCTGTTTGGCGCCTCCATCCTCCGTTCCTCAAATGTATCGCAAAGGTACTAAATAAATGCGAGGTGCGCAAATGTAGAGACCATAAACCACCATTTTTCGAGGGTATTTTTTAGGGGTAAAATACAGAAAAATATATATCGGGTATTCTGTATGGTGTCTTAGCCTGAAATACGTTGACTCCTGCCAAGCCTCTTAAAAGTTAAAAAGAGTTATGAGAAAAGGTCAACGTTTTCAGTACGAAGTCCACTAATCCGGGAAAAGGGGCAACAAAAGCAGGAAAGCAGACAACCGGATCAGAGAGATAAGTAAACAGAATCAGTATAATAAAACAGTAATTAACAAAACAGTAACAAATCAAGGCTCAGAAGGAGTCAACATTATACAGGGAAAAACACCTCAAAACGGACGAACGGACGACGGACGAACGGACGTTTTGGTGTTTTCAAAAATAATATAAGAAAAGCATATTATTATATATATTATAATATATATAATAATATGAATAATAATATATATAATTATAGATTTTATCTATTATCTCCTCCTTTGCTAAAAAATATTGGGAAAACGTCCGTTCGTCCGTCGTCCGTTCGTCCGTTTCGAAAAAATGCAAAGTAAAAAAATTGGTGGTGTAGGTTTTTATAGCTATCTTTGCATCAATTAAACTAAAGACCAAGCATGAAAGCGCAATATCTTACACATAACACATTGATTTTGGGAGGGTTATACCACCCCCAATTTTCGTTATGTAGTATAGCGACTTCGCTTCGTTCGTCAATCAATATTATTAATTTCCCCTTGCTGCGCTGGGCTTTAGCCTTGTGCCGTAAGGCTTATTGTGTTTATTTTACCTTAACCTAAGTGCACAACCCCTACTGTGCACTTGCATTTTTATGGGAAAAACGGAGAATAATTCAAAAAGAATTTGTATATTTGCCCCGAGAAAATGACAAAGATTAAGTCTTCATCCATCTCTAAATATAGTATTACCAAATTCTATTAATTATATGACAAAATCAAAACGACTACTCATTTCTATGCTCACCCTGCTTTGCTGCTGCACAGGGGTGTGGGCAACGTCCCTCACGGGTAGTGGCACGGAGGCCGAACCGTATCTGATTTCGTCGGCTGACGACTGGAACGAGTTCTGCGACAATATTGCTACCTACAAAAGCAGCTACATTAAGATGACTGCCGACGTGACCGGCGTGTCTAAGATGGCAGGAAGCAGTGATAATTATTTTGCCGGCATATTCGACGGTGACCTGCATACTCTTGACGTCAACATCAGCGTAATTAATGGCAACAACGCTAATGCCCAATATGTCGCCCCGTTCAGTCGTGTTCGTGACGGCACGATTAAGAATCTCCATGTGACAGGCAGCGTGACGGCTTCCGGTTACTCCACAGGCGGACTGATTGGCTGGGCTGAGAACTGTACCATATATAAAGTCATCGTGTCGGCCTCGGTCACCAACCATTACAACCCTCCCATGGGTGGCTTCATCGGCGACGCTAAGGGCAGTGAGAGCATCTACTTCACCGACTGCCTCTTTGACGGCGAGCTCAATAGTAACGTCAGCTACAATGTTTCTGGACACAACACAAACTGGACAAACAAGGTCGCCGGCTTTGTTGGCTGGGACGATGGCGGCAAACCCGTCATGACGCGCTGCCTGTTCGACAGTTCCACCGTTCCCTCGGCAGGCTTTCATCCTGTCGCTGTAGCCCAACATGGCTCATGGACTGGCGCTTCGGCCACCAAAGTGTATTACACCACAGCCAAGTCCGACGGATTCCCCAGCGATTTCGAGGCCTCCAACCTTGCTGGTGAGAGCAAAGTGGGTGCCTCAAATAGTTCTATTGTTAATAGTTTGGGTAGTGAATTCTGGGAAGAAGTCGATGGCAAGGTTGTGCCCAAATGGAGTCACCTCGATGAACTCTCGAAGGACGGTGACGACTATGTTATCGCTACGCATGATGACTGGATGACGTTCTGCGCACAAGTGAACGCCGGCTACCATACCTACAGCGGCATGACGGTGAAATTGACCGCCAATATCACCGACGCGGTGACGGCGATGGTTGGCGCGAGCGAAGCCAAATCGTTCCAAGGCACGTTTGACGGCCAGGGCTACACGGTTAATGTCAACATCGAGAGCACGACTGATAATACGGCTCCGTTTAGTCGGGTAAAGAATGCTACCATCAAGAACTTGAAAGTTACTGGTGAAACCAGGTTCACTACTTCGCCTGAAGTAGGATTTGGCGATGCTACTTCAGGACTTATCGGTCTCACTTTTGGCACCGTTAATGTCCAGAACGTAAAAAGCTCCGTTCGTGTCCGAGGCTACAATTACTACGGTGGTCTCATTGGTCATGGTGAAAATGCTATCATCACTATGACGGGCTGCGTTTTCGACGGCAGTCTTGAAGAATTTACCGCCAATAGCGGCACTACCATACACGCCGGCGGACTCATTGGCTGGGGCGAGAGAACGATGAGCGTCACGATAACCGACTGCCTCTTCGCAGGTACTTACACTATCGGCAGCGGCGGTAGCGGCAATCATAACTTCCACCCCGTCGGCTACTATCGCGCGTATGATGGTACTATCACTGATGCTACGCTGAGAAATGTTTACTACACCGTAGCCGCCACATCCCAAAATTATTGGAATTGGGGAACAACCATCTCATCTGAAGCCAAGCTGGCCCGTACCATCAGCACCAGCGACGCTAACGTGACCACGCTAGGCATCAGTGGAATGGCCACTGAGTATTATGCTAGCGGCATGACCAGCTACAGCACAGGCATCATGTACAACTCGATGCTCTATGCCGGCAGCGGCGACGAGGTGAGCCTGACGCTCGGACACGCTGATCGCGAGGGCTATACGTTCAGCCAGTACGAAGTGACGGGCGGCGGTTCGCTCAACGATGCGACCAGCAACACGCCGACGCTGACGATGACCGATGCCAACCAGACTATCAGCGCAGCATGGACGAAGAACGAGGTGGCTCTGACCGACGGCAATGACCTGACGGCATTGACGGCATACGCAGGGAAGACATGCAAGGTGGCTTACTCGCGCTCATTCACTAACGGCAAGACTTCGACAGTGTGCCTGCCCTTCGCCTACACGAAGAAGGGGACCGAAGGCTTGTTCTATGAGTTTACCAGCATCACAAAGGAGGGCAGCGAATACGTGGCTACGATGACTGAACCTAATGTATCGACACTGACTGCCAACACGCCGTATCTGTTCACGCCGTCGGCAACGGGAAATGTCGATTTCGGCGGTACGTATGAAATTCCTGCCAGCATCACGGCAGGCTCGACCGTGAGTGGTGACTGGACGTTCCTCGGCACTTACGAGACTGTTTCGTGGACAGAGGCTCCAACGGGCATCTATGGCTTCTCGGCTCAGGATGTTAGCGAGCAGGGCATTAGAAAGGGTGAGTTCGTGAAGGTAGGCGAGTATGTGCGCATCAAGCCCATGCGTTGCTACCTGAAGTATAAGAACGGCGGGGAGGACTTCGCCGGAGCTCGTTCCGCAGCCCCTGGCGAGCAGCTACCAGAGACCATCAAGGTACGCCTGATTGGTGCCGATGGCGAGGTAACGAGCATCGGAAGCCTACAGACGATTACTGGCGAGGCAACCTTCGACAACGACTCGTGGTACACGCTCGATGGTCGTCGCATCGAGGGCAAGCCCAGCACAAAAGGTATCTATGTGCGCTCGACCTCAGGTCGCTTTCAAGGCAAGAATAAAGGTAAAATGGTAATCATCAAGTAAAGAACGGAGGACACGACTATGACAAAGAAATATTATCAGAAACCCACGCTGAATGTTGTGCAGTTGCAGCAACAACAGCATATCCTGGCAGGAAGCGACATCCCCACGCTGAGGGGCATCAAAGGCGAAGACGACGACCCCGACATCTGGTATGATCTCGAGTAATCGCATCATCCTATTATCATCGAAAGCGGGCTATTTAGCTCGCTTTTTGCATTTTTAACGGGGGAAATACGCTCAAAATAGTAGTTTATATTTTATTTAATATGTCTGATTACGTAGAAAAGTATTATCTTTGCATGTTGCAAAAGACTATCGCCGAGTGCGATGCTTTGAAACAAACATTATAAAAAAAATGATTGAATAGAACTATGGATATAAAAGAACTATAAGAATATATGGTAAAGCAGCAGAAATGGCAATGGCAGGAGCCTGGCAGAGCCTGGAAGGGTGCTGGCCTGTACCACATTACACTGACTATTCCCGACCGTCAGCCGCTGTTGGGCACGCTGGACATCCCTGAGGGTGATCCCACTAAGACCGTAGTGAGACGCACACCGCTGGGCAATTCTTTGGTTAATTGTCTATTGGATATCCCCAACCACCATCCAGAGGTGCAGGTGCTTCACTTCTGCCTGATGCCTGACCACCTGCATGCTGTATTATATGTCCGTCGCACGATGCCCACAGGCATCAAGGGGATGGTGCGCGGATTCTGGCAGGGCGTGAAGAAACTTGGGCGGGCTTCTTCCGTTAGTCCGAATGACATTCGGAGCAACCACCAAGAAGGCTTAGAAAACCGAAACCGCCAAGAAGGGACACTGGGACTTCGGGAGGCTACGCTTGGCTTGGAAGCCTTCGCTGAGGGGCTAAAAGGGCAGATGAGCGACGAGGCCTATTACAACCTGCCGTCTGTTTTCACAGAGATGCCCTTCATCCGTCCGATGGGCCGAAAGACCCAACTGCCCAATACCATACGCTATATTGACATGAACCCACAGCGACTGGCCACCAAACGACTAAAGCCAGGTTTTTTCCGCGTGCAGCAAGGCATCGTTATTGGCGAACGTAGCTACGATGGTGTGGGTAACACAACGTTGCTGATAGCTGGGCGGTTTATGCCTGTGCATGTACGAAGCATTTGGGTGAAGGCAGCGGAACATGGTGACAGCCAGGCACTTCGGGAATATAAGAACGGCTGCGTGCTGTCAGCTCGCAAAGGGGTGGTGATGGTGTCGCCCTTCATCTCTGCAGACGAGAAGCAGGTGATGCAGGTATTGCTTAACGAGCAGCATTTCTTCATCCTGCTTGCCGACAATGGCTTCCGCGATTATTTCAAGCCCTCCGATGCCCTCTTCGATGCCTGTGCTGCAGGTCGTGTGCTAATACTCAGCCCTTGGCCATACAATGTCGAGAAACGGAAAATCAGCCGTGAGGAGTGTGTTGCACTGAACGAAATGGCAGAGGAAATCTGTCATCAACTGGAAAGAGATAGGGATTGACAATCATTAACAGAAACTTTCTCCCGCTCGTCGCTGAAATGAGCGTGATATTTTGTATCTTTGCGCTTCGTTTGCGCAGCGACGCTGGTACCTTTATAAAGTGACTAGAAAAAGAACACTAAATTAGATAATAATAAAGATTATATGTCAAGATTTGCACAGTATTACGCAAAATACAAGCGCGATGCCGACTGACAGGCATTGACGCCAACGAGCCGCTGGGCATCCCCAGCGACCAGCCCGCCCGCTGGATGGCGCTGGCTGTGGCGATGGCGATTCATGAGAATGGAACGGACTCTCTGGACTACTTCGCCATGCTGCAGGGGTGGCAGATGAGACTGTAGAACATGTGGTACTGAAAGCCTGAAACCGAGCCGCAAACATGGTGTTGCGACTCGGCTTTTGGCGTCGGGGGGCGCAGAAACCGTTCAAAACATAGCAATTTCAAATCAAGTGGTGTGCAACAGCGGTGGTTCGTTTGCCGATGTGAGGATGTTTTCGTATCTTTGCCACAGATTTTCAACCTAAAACGTAATGATGATGATGAATCCTAAATGGATACTTGCACTGCTGGTGATGGTGGCACATACCGCTCTGGCAGAGACAAAATGGATAGATGTTACTGCTCGATTTCTGAAAAACCCTGGGTTCGACACTTCTGATCGCTCTGACTGGAACCTGACGGGCGAGGCGGGGTCGCTGGGGGCGGTGAGCTTCTCGTGTATGGAGATGTGGAGCGGATATATGCGACTGGAACATACGCAGACGGACGTGCCCAACGGGCATTATCGCATCAGCGTGCAGGGACTTTATCGCACCCGTGCACACGACAAGGCCTACGAACGATACCAGAACGGCACGGAGACCATCAGCGGATTTCTGTTTGCACAGCAACGGCAGGTGGCGCTGCAGAGCGAATATAGTTTCCACTTCAATGAGTCGGTGGGACGGTGCTATACGCCCGATGAAAAGGTGTTTTTTCCTAACTCTATGGAGACGGCTCAGATGGCTTTTGCTGCGGGGGCGTACCAGAACACGTTGGAGTTTGACGTCACTGACGGGACCGTGGCCTTTGGTGTCTACAACACGCAGGATATGGCGCGCAACGACAACTGGATGATTTTCGATGGGTTCAAGATTGAACAGCTGGTAGAGGTGCGCGTGCCACAAAGGGGTGGGGTGTGCCTGAACGAGGTAATGGCCTCTAACATAGATGTGTTGATGAGTCCGGCTTACAACTTTGATGGATGGATTGAACTCTATAACCCTTTGAACGAGGAAGTTACGCTGGGTGGATGCTATCTGAGCGACGATGCCAGCATGCCGATGAAATGGCGCATTCCTGACGGTTTTGGCAATATTCCTGCGCGCGGCTACCGTACCGTATGGATGGGCAGCAACAATATCAATGCAATGCAGGCACCGTTTAAGTTGGATGCCGAGGGCGGTTTGCTGATGCTCTCGAACCAGCGGGGCGAGGAGCTGTTCTGCGAGAACTATGCCGAGGCCATAGGGCGCACCTCGTGGGCTCGCACCACGGATGGCGGAGCGCAGTGGGCACATACGGCCACGCCCACGCCGCAGCAGTGCAACAATGGGGCGGCGTATGCCAACGAGCAGCTGGAGGCGCCCGTGATTGCGCGACAGGGGGGCTTCTTCGATTCTAATTTCACGCTGCGCGCCACAGCACCTGAGGGCACCACACTGCGCTATACCACCGATGGCACCACGCCAACGATGACCAATGGGGCTACGATGGGGGCGCAGGGCATCGCGGTGACAAAGAACATGTCTGTGCGCTTCCGACTGTTTCAGGAGGGTAAGTTGCCCAGCGAGGTGGTGACGCGCACCTTTGTGAAGCGCGACCATCCCCACACGTTGCCCGCCATCATGGTATCTACCGACCCACGTTATCTTTACGACGATTCCATCGGTGTGTACGTGCGTGGTGTCAACGGGCGCACGGGCAACGGACAGTCGTCGCCCGTGAACTGGAACATGGATTGGGATAGGCCCGTGAACTTCCACTATGTGCTGCCAGGCTCTGACGAGGTGGCTGTGAACCAGGATGTTGACTTCTCGATATCGGGCGGATGGACACGCGCCAACAACCCTAAATCGTTTAAGTTGAAAGCCGACCGCATTTATGACGGACAGAACGCTTTCAGCTATCCGTTTTTCGACAGCAAGCCTTTTCTGAAGAGCAAGACCATACAGGTGCGCTATGGCGGCAACGACTCGCAGTGTCGCATCAAGGATGCGGCCATCCACGAGCTGATACAGCGCTCGGGCATCGACCTCGACGTGATGTCCTATCAGCCGGCGGTGCACTATCTGAACGGGGAATACAAGGGACTGATAAACGTGCGCGAGCCCAATAACAAGGATTTTGCCTATGCCAACTGGGGGCTGAGCAAGGATGAGCTGGAGGTCTATGAGCAGAGCCCCGACAGCGGCGCCTACATGATGCTGGGCACGAAGGATGTGCTGGAGCGACTCTACGAACTGTCTAAGAACGCGGCCGACCAGGCGGTGTACGACGAGATCACGGCGCTGCTGGATATCGACGAGTATGTGAACTATATGGCTGCTGAGCTGTTTCTCTCGTCGTGGGACTGGCCCGACAATAACCTGAAGGCTTATCGCAAGACGGATGGCGGACGCTATCGCATCACTTTCTTCGACCTGGATGCTGCCTTCGGAACGGAGGGGCGCGAGTACGACGAGGAGGGCGAGGTGTATATGGGCGGCAACCCGCTGCGCTGGATGGAGGGCATGCAGTGGCATCGCTATGACTATATCTACGACACGGCCGAACGCCGCTATGGCGAGATTAAGTTCTGTACGTTCTTCCTGAACATGCTGAGAAACGAGGGCTTCCGCCAGCGCTTTGTCACGATGATGACGCTGATGGGCGGAAGTGTGTTTCTGCCTGAAAGGGCAGAGGCGATACTCGACGAACTGGGCGAGCGCGTGCGACCCACCATGGCGTGGGAAGGGGCTTCGCCCGATGGGTCGCTCAACGAGATACGGCATGCGCTGAGCGGGCGCTCTGCTCGCATGGCGGGCTATATGAAAGACTATGAGCCTCTGGCACTTGCCAACCGCACCACGCGCCAGATGCTCTTCACCACCAATGTGGACGGCGCCTCGCTGCGCCTCAACGGTGAGACGATACCTTATGGCGACTTCGAGGGCACGGTGTTCCTGCCTGCCACCGTCTGTGCCGAGGCGCCTGCGGGCTACCGCTTCAAGGGGTGGGCCTCGAGTCGCAATGCGTCGTGGTACTACTCGATGAGCGACAGCCTGGTGATCACTGAATCCATGGACATCGGCAGGCTGGTGGCTTGCTTCGTAGAGGATGCGGCATCGGCTCCCGTTGTGGTCAACGAGGTGAGCGCTGCCAACGAGATCTTTGTAAACGACTACCAGAAACGCAGCGACTGGGTGGAGCTGTATAACACCACCGAAAGTCCTATCGATGTGGAGGGAATGCTGCTGAGCGACGACCTGCAGAATGCTGAGAAATATGTCATCACGAAGGGCGATGCGGATGCATCCACCGTGATAGAGCCTCGCGGGTACCTCCTCGTGTGGTGCGACAAGCTGGAGCCCGTGTCGCAGCTTCACGCCCCGTTTAAGTTGTCGGCCAGTGGTGGCGTGGTGACCCTAACGGCTGCCGACGGTTCGTGGACAGACAGGATGGCTTACGATGCCCACTCGGGCACTGAGACCGTGGGGAGATACCCCGATGGAACCGCTCAAATCTTCAAGATGAACATACCCACCATCGCTAAGCGTAATCTTCGCACCAGCTATCTGGCCGCCGTCAGTCAGGACATCGTGGATGGCATCCATGAGCAAGAGGATGGGGGAGACGATCTGTCGCTTCGCTACGTGGCTCGTCACCTGATCGTCTGCAGCAGTGAGTCAGCGCATGTCCGTCTGCAGCTGTATGCCCTCTCTGGTCAGAAGCTCTCGCAGCGCACGGTGGCTCTCAGTGCAGGGCGTGCCGATGTCGATTGCAGTCAGTTGCCTGCCGGCTGCTATGTGGCACAGGTTACGGATGCGAGTGGGCATAAGGTGGCTTGTAAGTTTGTGAAACAAGACTAGAGACCCACCCCCGTTCCCCTCCCTGTAGGGAGGGGCGTTTTTACTCTCATCGTTGAGTGTTGCGCCGAAGGCGCACCACCTCTCACCTCTCACTTCTCACCTCTCACTTCTCACCTTGCGCCGTAAGGCGCACTATTCCTCTACATGCGTCAGCGAATTGATGAACGACGAGACGAAATTGCTGATGCTTTCCATGGGGGAATAGCGGAAATACTTGGCTGAGCGGCGCGCTTGCCAAAACATGGCACTCGTGTTGTTGTTGTGCACAAAGATGTCGTCGCCCTGCGAGAACTGCCACTCGTGCTTGTCGGTGCCCTGCGACTGCAGCAGCTCTTGCGTGATGCGACTCACGTCGTGGCGCTTGCCTGTGGTCGTGAACTTGATGTCCTCTTCGGTCAGCCCTAAGTAACTGATCAGGAGCGTGGCCTCCAGTTGGGCAATGCTCTTCAGCCCCAACTTATGAACCCAATCGCACAACTTGTCGTTGTCGATGGGATAGACCTCTGGCTGCTTGATGTAGCATCCCAGTGCGATGAGAGGGTGCAGAAAAAGGCCGTCGTTCAGCAGGTGATGGGCCGTAGAGGCGATGAGATAAAGGGCCGTGAGGGTGACGGATTTTCCGCCCTCTTCGTCTATAATCTTACTTAAGCGCTTCTCGCCTAACTTATTGGGTAGCTTCGGTTTACTAATCTTTATCTGCATATTTCCATCGGCCTTCTTCCACAGCTCCATCTGTTGAGGGGGAATCTGCAGGAAAAACTGGTCGCTAAGTCTGTCGATGCCTTCTCGTACTTGTGGTGCCACATGCTGCAGCATGGCGAGCTGATAGATGCGGTTCCACTTCCAGGCAGACATAGGTTCTATCTGCTCCTGGGTGCCGAAGATGCCAGCTCGTAAGAGACGAAAGAAATTGCGAATAATGATTTCCATAGATTCTTTGTTTTTAACTGTAACGACGTGGGTAGCGCAGCACGATGGCTGTCAATGCAGCCACACCGATGGCAAAGGGATAGTAGAGGTGGGGCAGAATGGCAATGGGGTTTAGCGAGGCCAACCCTGCCGCCATCAGCATCTGGGCACCATAGGGGATGATTCCCTGCGTGAAGCAAGAGAAGGTGTCTAGCAGCGATGCGCACTTGCGAGGGTCGAGCTCGTATTTCAGACCTATCTTGCGAGCAATGCCTCCCACGGTGATGATAGCCACGGTGTTGTTGGCTGTGCAGCAGTTTACAAGACTCACCAGCGCCGCAATGGATAGTTCACCGCCTCGCTTGCTGTGGATATGCCGCGTCAGCTTGTCGATGATGAAGTCTATGCCGCCATTGTGCTTGATGATTTCAAGGAGTCCGCCTGCCAGCAGGGTGATGATGATGAGCTCACTCATGCCCAGGATGCCGTCGCCCATCGCCTGGAACCATCCATAGATGTCAAAGCTCCCATTGAACAAACCGATGAAACCGGTCAAAACGATGCCAAGAGCGAGTACTATCATGACGTTGAGTCCGAAGATGGCGGTGATGAGCACGATGAGGTAGGGCACGACCTTCCAGAACTCCACATCAGGGATGCTGGTGGGAGCCGTAATGTTTTGTCCTATCAGTATATACACGAGTAGAATGACGATGGCTGCCGGCACAACGATGAAAGCGTTGACTTTGAACTTGTCGCTGGGTTGGCAGCCCTGCGTCTGGGTGGCGATGATGGTGGTGTCGCTGATAAACGACAGGTTGTCTCCAAAGAAAGAGCCACCCACCACCACTGCGGTGAGCATCGCTGTGGAAGCTCCCGTCTGTGTGGCTACGCCTGCGGCAATAGGTGTCAGGGCGACGATGGTGCCCACACTGGTGCCGATGCTGAGAGAGATGAAGCAGGCAGCCAGAAAGAGGCCTGCCAGCAGCATTTCTGAGGGAAGTAAGGACAGCGTCAGGTTGACCGTAGCATCGATGCATCCCATCACTTTTGCAGAGTTGGCAAAAGCGCCTGCCAGAATGAATATCCATATCATGAGCATCATCTCGGGCGTGCCTGCACCTCGGCTGAAGAGGTTGATGCGACTACGAAGTTTTCCACGTGTGGTTATGATGGCATAGATGCTGGAGGCAACAAAGGCCACAGTGATAGGCACTTTATAAAAGTCACCAGCAATAATACTGGTGACTACATAAAGCGTGATAAACACCACTAAGGGTGACAGTGCTAGTAATCCTTTCTTCAATTTCCTTCTTTTTTTTATGTGGGCTTATAGTGTGACGCCATTCTTAAAGATGGCTATCTCGCGATAATCGTTTTCCTCGTTGCGCACCTGTTCGCCAGATGCAATGTTGACTACTTTGTCGATGAACTCAGGCAGCAGTTCCTCCATAGAGCGTCCCTCGATGAGCTGTCCGGCAGAGAAATCTACCCAGTTGGGCTTACGTCGCGCCAAGTCGGGATTGGTGGCAATCTTCATCGTGGGCACAAAGGTGCCGAAGGGTGTGCCGCGACCTGTGGTGAACAGCACGATGTGGCATCCGCAGGCAGCCAGTGCAGTGGCAGCAACGAGGTCGTTGCCTGGCGCCGAGAGTAGGTTGAGTCCGCTGGTGGTGAGACGATCGCCATATTCCATCACACCGTCAACGGGGGCGCGTCCGCACTTCTGAGTGCATCCCAGCGCTTTGTCTTCCAGCGTAGAGATGCCTCCCGCCTTGTTGCCAGGGCTGGGGTTCTCGCCCACGGGTTCGCCGTGTGAGAGGAAATACTCCTTGAAGTTATTGATCATCGACACCGTCTTTTCAAATAGCTCAGGTGTCTTGCAGCGATTCATCAGGATGGTTTCTGCACCAAACATCTCTGGCACTTCTGTGAGCACGCTGGTGCCGCCCTGAGCCACCAGCCAATCGCTGAATTCGCCCACCAGCGGATTGGCCGTGATGCCGCTAAAACCATCGCTTCCACCGCATTTTAGGCCTACACGAAGCTTGGAGATGGGCACTTCCTCTCTGCGGTCTTGACTGGCTATCTGATAGAGCTCACGCAGGATGCGCATGCCTTCTTCCACTTCGTCGCCTTCCACTTTCTGCGTCACCAGGAGGCGCACACGCTCCGTGTCGTAGTCTTCCAGCGTCTCCATGAAAGCATCAGGCTGGTTGTTCTCGCAACCAAGTCCCAGCACCAGCACGGCGCCTGCGTTGGGGTGGAGCACGATGTCGCGCAGCACCTTACGTGTGTTCTCGTGGTCGCCTGAGAGTTGTGAGCATCCATAGTTGTGGTGCCAGGTGTAGATGGCATCGATGTCTTTGCAGCCAGTTTCCTCGCGCAACTTCTTGGCGAGGCGCTCGGCAACGCCATTGACGCATCCCACAGTGGGTACAATCCATATCTCATTGCGCACACCAACGTCGCCGTTTTTTCGAACATATCCGTTAAAGTGGCGTTTTTCTTTCTTTATTTTAAGTTCCTCTTTTACAGGGTTATATGTGTATTCGAGTGTTCCTGATAGATTTGTCTTGAGATTATTCTCGTTGACCCAGTCGCCTGCCTTTAGGTCTTGCTTGGCGTGTCCGATGGGATAGCCATACTTGATGATGTCGGTGCCGGCATGTGTGTCCTTGATCAGGACCTTGTGTCCGGCAGGTGTGTCTTGATTGAGGACGATGGTGCGTCCGTCAATGTCGATGTGCTGGCCTTTCTGCATCGCAGCGAGGCACACCACCACCGAGTCGGCTGGGTTGATCTTGATAAACGTAGTTTGATTCATAAGTAGTTTGTTTGTTTAGAAATTAGTTCTTCTGTAGAAGTCAATGTTTTCTCTAGTCAACAGCTCAATAGGCATGTAGTTGACGGGAGTCACCTCTTTCTTAAGAACAATGGCCTGGAAAAGGGTTTCGATGCAGGCATAGCCCTGCATGTAGGCATGCTGGGCAACGAGGAAGGAGATGCTGCCTCGGCGCACGCATTCGGCATTTTTCGGCACCATGTCATATCCCATGATCTGCACGTTGCGTCGGTTGGTGCGCAGCAGGAACTGGCCCACGATGTGTGCCTTCGAATTGAAGGTGATGCAGTGGTGCACGTGGGGGTGCTCCTGGAAGAAATCCTCTAATATCTTGTCGTACGACTCCTTGGGTTCACCCATGGGGAGATTGACTTCTGTGATCTTGATTTTGGGGAAGTGGTCGCGCATGTAGTGGCGGAAACCAGTTTCGCGGTTTGACTGCTGCTTCGAACCGATGTGTCCGTCCTTGAGCTGCTTCATCAGCATGATCTCTTCTTCATTGGATGCCAGGAGCATCATCATGCGAGCCGTGAAGTAGCCACTTTGGAAAGAGTCTTGTCCGAAGAAAGCCAGCGGGCGCAGGTCGGGCATGTAGGAGTCGAGCAGAATGAAGGGGATGTTGCGGTCGTGCAGTTCGTCGGCAAAATGCTGTGTGTCTTCCAGTTTTGATGGCACCACAATGACGCCGTCAGGGTTGGCTTCAAGACACTCCTGTGTGGTCTTGACAAAAGAGGGCGTGTTGAAGCGTTCGTAGTACAGAATGCGCAGTGAGATGTGGAAGTCACGGCGCTTTTGGGTGGCTGCACGTACGCCTTCCTCAATCTCTTCCCAATAGGCTTCGCTCTCATGCTTGGGCATGATGCAATAGAAGGTATAGTCCTTATTATAGGCCAATGCAGAAGCATAGACGTTGGGCTCGTAGTTCATCTCAGCCAGAGCCTTCTCTACTTTCTCACGAGCTGATTGCGAAACGTTCGGACGATTATGAAGTACGCGATCGACTGTTCCAACACTCACGCCGGCACGCTCGGCGATATCCTTAATTCTGATGTTTTCTGTTCCCATGCTTATTTTGCTTTTGTGTTGCAAAGGTATGAAAAAAACTTAGAACACAAGCAAAATAAGCGGGAAAAATTAGAATTTATAAGTGTAACCCAGGCCTATGATATGGCTATCGGTTTCGTCGTTGTCGTTGCTTCTGATATCTTGGAAAAGATATTTGACGTCAAAAGAGTGCTGCTTGTTGATTCGAAACTCGGTGCCCAGCGAATAGCGCATCTTCTCTAAACCTTTGGTGGTGTAGGATTCGGCATTGGCATATGGGCGCCACTGTTTGGTGAGTTTGTATTTCAACTGCAGTCGGTTGCGCCACACGTTTTTGGCCTTTCCGTGGAAGGTGTGCTTGATGGGCACATTGTCGTCGTCGTCTAAGTCGGCATTCTCGCCAGCATACGGGAGTCCCTCGGCATAATAGCGCCATACGGACTTTTCGGGGCGGTAGGTGTATTGCCAGCGTTCGCGAAGGGTGACGCTGAGCCTACCAAAGTCTTGCGAGCCTGTAAGTGAGATGTTGAAGCGATGGCGCTGACCGTAGTAGTCGGCCACCTTCTGCTTGGTGCTAACCTTATAGATATTATCGTTGAGGAAAGAATACCCCGCCGATGCTTTCAGCCATTTGGCCACTTTGTAGCTCACATCAATACCTGCACTCCAACGATCTACTTCGCTGGCGTCATCGCGCATGCGAAGCTCCGCACTGGCACCGATGTCCCAGTGTGAGTTGATTTTCTTCTCCACGTTGACTTCGCTCCAAACGCCGAAGTCGTCTTGCGCCTCTGCCGGTGCCATAAAGAGCAGCAGCAGGGAAATGATGATTAAACTTCTCTCCATTGTGATTTCCTTACGGTGAACTGTCCATTAACATCGTTATCTACGCTTTCGCCTTCATAGCTGATGCGCAACACGGCAGAGTCTCTGAGAAAATCGATGCCGCCAACACTTACTTTCGTGATGACCAATCCTGTTCTTGCCTGAAGGTCTTCGATGAGTTCGGCCCTTTTCTCAGGCTTGATCAGGTCGATGCGGTCGTATTGTATGATTTTGGTGTTCTGAATCTTGAGTTTTGCTTCGCATAGCAAAATGGCGATGATGCTGATCACATCGACAATGGCAAGCTCTATATACGAGTCGGCCATCGCGTGAACCACCGACAGACAGATGATGAGAAAGAGGTAGGTCATCTCTCTCACAGGCATCGCATCCGTTCTGTATCGCATGATGCTGAATATGCCGAAAAGTCCCAGTCCTACGCCCATCGTGGCTTTGCCTCGCTCCATACCCATCATGAAGAACACGAGGAAGTAGATGGCCACACTCATCAGCATGAATGTGAAGTAGAAATCGCGTCGATGACTTTTGCGGAAATAGAGAAATTCAATGATTCCCCAGTTGACTAACATACAAATGGCGAAATGGAGAAGTGCTTCGCCAAATTCACCAGAAAAAAGATTAGTGATAAAATCCATAATAATATAAAAGCGTTTGGTTTATTCGTTTATTAATATTTTGTTGATGTCTCTCAGCTTTTCTTTGAAGCGGTTGATGGGCAGGTCCTGATTGGTGAAGGCGGCTCCCATGCAGTACTTGCTGAATCCGTGGGGATGAATATGCAGTTGGCGCAACATATCCAATACTGGCGAGAAAACAAGGCCGTCTCTTTTCAGTTCGATGATAACCAGGTCGTTCATGTGCTTGTGTTGGTGTGTCTGAACGTTGTCGAATTCCAAATCGGTATCAATGGTCAGTCGTTCGGTTTTTGCGCGGTTGACTAATGTGATGCGCCGAAAGTAGTTGTGCATATGTGGGGCCAGGGTATCAATGTTGAAGTGCAGGTGCTTGGCAAGAAATTCACGTTTCGTAGCATCTTGCAGATCCATATCGTTCACTTCAATACGTTTCTTCTTGGTTCGCCCGTGGTTATTCTTCGTCTTGACCTCCATAAACTGCAGGTTCGAACTCACATAAGTGCGAAAACGAATCTTCTGGCGATTGACGTGCCCATGCTGGTGGTCTTTATACATCTGGAAATCGCTGGTGTCGAAATAGGTCGTGTCGTAAAGCATGTTTCGCTCGCCATCAATATCCTGTATAAAGTAGTCACATTGCGCCATTTCTAAGAGGTGGCACAGCTGACTTCTGGTGGCAACAAATTTAGTGTCCGTGCGGTTCATTAATTTGACGCCACTCATCTCTGCCAATGTGATGGAAGGGAATTGTTCTATAAGTTTGTTCATATGCGGTCTTTAGTTGGCGCAAAGGTAGCTATTTTCCCATAATTGAACAAATATTTTCAGTAAAAAAGCCATTTTGACCCGTAAAACTGTTAAAGGATGTTATAGGAGAAAAGTTTTTGGGGAAATATTTTCTAGTTCAAAAAAAACTTCATACCTTTGCACCCGCTAACAAGGAAACGCTGTTTAACTGGTGCGTTAGTTCAGTTGGTTAGAATGCCTGCCTGTCACGCAGGAGGTCACGAGTTCGAATCTCGTACGCACCGCAGCAAGGAATTGTGAAGCGAACTAATTTTTCAGGATTGGTGCGTTAGTTCAGTTGGTTAGAATGCCTGCCTGTCACGCAGGAGGTCACGAGTTCGAATCTCGTACGCACCGCACAAGTTAAGCTCATTGATGAAAGTCGATGGGCTTTTTAATTATTCAAAGGCTTATGAAACGAATCTACTTCTGTCTTTTATTGATGATGGCATCCGTTGGCGCTTTTGCTCAGAAACAAACCACTGTGCCTATGTTGTATAAGAGTTTTAAACCTTCTGTCATCACGCTTAATACTGGTCGTAAGGTGCGTCAGTCGCATACAAATGTCTATTTGAAAAACAGCGTGTTGCTCTATCTGAAAGGCGAATATACGATGGAGGCTGAGATGAAGAACATTTTAGCTGTGGATTTTGAGGATCGTCATTTCATCAACATCAATAATCAATTGGCTTATATGGTCGATTCGGTGGGAGGAAACGTACTCTATTGTGTGGAGCTGTTCGATCGTGAGGCATTTGAACGCAATCTTCAGAACAATGTGAACATCTCGAATATGGAGATAGGCGAGATGATCAACATCGGCACACTGGATATTAATAATGAGAAGGATTGGAAACTGCCAGTTTTCAAGCATTTCTATTTCTTCTGGAAGGGCGAATATGTGAAGGTTCACGAACGTGACATCCTTCGCAAGCTGAATAAGGAACAAAGGGTGATGTTCAAACGGATGGTTGCCCTGCCGGATTTCAGTTGGCAAAGTGAGAAAAGCTTGATGCAACTATTAAAGGCAATCACTCAGTAATCGGGTGGTTGCCTTTAATGGTTATTGCACTTGTTTCATGGAGAGCGAGATACGGTTGCGACGGCGGTCAATCTCAATCACTTTCACCATCACGTGCTGATGTAGTTTCACCACATCTGTAGGATGGTTGATACGCTTGTTGGCCATTTGCGAGATATGTACCAAACCATCTTGATGCACACCGATGTCAACAAATGCACCAAAATTCGTGATGTTGGTCACGATGCCAGGTAACACCATATCCAGTTCCAGGTCGTCAACGCTTTGGATGCGTTTGTCAAACTCAAACTCTTCCAGTTGTTCGCGTGGATCTCTGCCTGGCTTTTCCAGTTCCTTCATAATGTCTGTCAGGGTGGGCAGGCCTACTTCCTTCGTCACGTACCTATTTATATCTATGCGCGTGCGTAGCTCTTTGTTGCTTATCAGGTCGTTGACGTGACATCCCAAGTCTTTAGCCATCTGCTCTACGATATCGTAACTCTCAGGATGTACAGCACTGTTGTCCAGGGGATTCTTGGCATCGGGGATGCGCAGGAAACCTGCACATTGCTGGAAAGCTACAGTGCCAAGTCGAGGCACTTTCTTTAGTTGCGACCGAGATGTAAACGCTCCGTTAGCTCTGCGATAATCTACCACGTTTTTTGCTAAAACAGGGCCAAGACCACTGACATACGTCAGTAGATGCTGAGAGGCTGTGTTTAGGTTGACACCCACCATGTTTACGCAATTTTCCACGGTTTGATCCAGTTGACGTTTTAGTTTCGTCTGATCAACGTCGTGCTGATATTGTCCCACGCCGATGCTCTTTGGTTCTATCTTAACCAGTTCGGCCAGTGGATCCATCAGCCTTCGGCCTATAGATACAGCACCTCTGACGGTAACGTCTTCATCTGGAAATTCATCGCGGGCCACCTTTGATGCGGAATATACAGAAGCACCATCTTCGCTGACCACGAATATGCTGGGCTGATGAGTGCCTCCAGCTTCTTTATCGAAACAATCATCAATGAAGGCTCTCGTCTCGCGACTTGCCGTACCATTGCCAATGGCGATGGCTTCGATATGATATGTCTCTACCATCTGCAAGATGTGAACAGACGCCTGCATGCGCTTGTTGACAGGAGGGTGGGGAAATATCGCTTCGTGGTGAAGCAGGTTGCCTTGACTATCCAGACATACCACCTTACAACCTGTACGAAATCCAGGATCAATAGCCATCACACGCTTTTGTCCTAATGGTGCTCCCAGCAGAAGTTGTTTGAGGTTTTCTGCAAAGACCTGAATAGCCTCATTGTCGGCTTGTTCTTTACTTAAGTTGCTAAACTCGGTTTCTATAGATGGTTTCAGAAGTCGTTTGTATGCATCTTCTGCAGCTTCCGAGATAATTCTACCGCATTCGTTATTTGCGTGCACCCATTGATGATACAGGCGCTCAATGCATTCGTTGTCGTCAATGGGGTCGATGCTTATTCTTAGAATGCCTTCACTTTCACCTCGTCTCATTGCTAGCAGACGATGAGATGAGCAACGGCGCAGTGGTTCGTGCCAGTCGAAATAGTCGCTGTATTTTGCAGCCTCGTCGGTATCCTTTTTGGCTTTTATAACCTTCGATGTAATGATGGCAGTGCGTCGATAGGCACCACGCAGTTGCTGACGAGAGCGTTCATTCTCACTGATCATTTCGGCAATGATGTCTTGTGCACCTGCTATTGCTTCGCTGACAGAAGCAACCTGGTCGTTGACAAATCGTTTTGCGGCTTGTTGCACATGAGATTCCCGTTGTAGCATGATGAGTTGTGCCAGAGGCTCCAACCCTTGCTCTCGAGCCACTTGTGCTCTTGTTCGGCGACGTGGCTTGTATGGCAGATAGATGTCTTCCAGTTCTGTGGCCTCCCAACATGCTTCGATGCGTTTCGAAAGCTCAGGTGTCATCTTTCCTGCTTCGGTGATGGTCTTAACTACCGTATCTTTTCGTTTGGCTATTTCTTTCAGTCGTTCGTTTTCGTCATTGATGGCAGCTATCTGCACTTCATTAAGTCCACCAGTTCTTTCCTTACGGTAGCGTGAGATGAAAGGAATGGTGCATCCTTCCTCTAGAAGTGTCAGAGTATTGGCAACAGCCTCAATGTTCAGGTTGAGAATTTGGGCTATCAGCTTTGCGAATACGTTCTTCTCCATATCGATAATCATTTGATTATAGCTCGAACTTCATCGATGTTTCCTGTGAAAGGTCCAGTATGCTCTAGTTTGAGCGTACACATTGCCGCAGCAAATCTTCCTGCCTCTTCGTAGTTAGCTCCGTTGGTACGAGCATAGAGATAGCCTGCGGTAAATGTGTCTCCACATCCAGTAGCATCTACCACTTTCCTAGGTTCATATCCAGGTATCTCATAGAAATGGTCGTCTGCATAGATGATGGAACCATAGCTGCCCAGTGTGACCAGCACTTCAGGAACTCCCCACGAACGAATGGTTCGGGCAGCTTGCTTGATGTCTTTCTCACCATTGGTGAGCACTTCGATTTCAAACTCGTTGACCTTGAGAATGTCTGTCGATTTCAGTACACGAAGTTTGTCTTTCCAGTCGATAGGATAGACTTTCTGGTTTCTTACCTCGCGTAAGTACCCTTGAACATCAATACATATTTGCCCCTTGTCTGAAAGATATTCCACAACATCTGGAGATACATCGTCCACAAGTAATGTTCCTAAATGGAATATCTTTGCATCAAAATCCTTTAGCTGCTCTATGGTGAAGGGAGCAGCTTTCGATAGAACACGTTGTGAGCGCTGATTGATATCCTCGCCATATTTATTCTCAAAGAAGACACTGGTAGGACTCTCAAGATTTGTTATGTCAATGCCGGCATCTTTTATCTTTTTGATTTCATGGGATAAATCCTGACCGGTTGCAGTGACAATTCCAAAGTCAATGTCGTGAGGTAAATGATGTATAGCCCAAGCTACGTAGTAGGCCGTTCCACCAGCACAATCGATGCCGTCCGGCATCAGTGGAGTGATGATTCGATCATGGGTGATGTGCCCTATACATAACAAATCTTTCATCTGCTAATGTGATTATTTAGAATTCAGTAAATGACAGAGGCATCAGGTTCTTGATGCCTTCTATGAGGTATGTACATTTCTCTCCGTGTAGAAGGATGCGAATGGGGTGCTTGGCACGTGTCTCACTTTCGATGAGAACTTGCCTGCAGGTTCCACAAGGACTGACGGGCTCTGCTGTGAGATGACCTTTCGGCGTGCGAGCTGCAATCGCTATTGTTTCAATTCCTACATCGGGGTACTGTGTGCCAGCAGCAAAGATAGCAGCTCGCTCTGCACACAGAGCAGAGGGAAACGCTGCGTTTTCCTGATTGCATCCTTTCATCTCCACACCGTTGTCTAGTCTTAGACAGGCGCCTACGTGGAAATGTGAGTAGGGCGCATACGAACGGCTCGTGGCCTCAATGGCAGATTCCACAAGACGACGGTCTTCTGCTGCAAGCTCATCTAGTTGATATTCTTTGATGAGAGATTGTAGAATTCGTTCTTTCATAGTTATAGCTTTTCTTTTAAGTATTGTCCGGTTATACTTTCCTTGTGACTAGCCAACTGCTCTGGGGTTCCAGCAAAGACAAGATTACCGCCTTTGTCTCCTCCGTCGGGGCCTAGGTCGATGACATGATCGGCCAGTTTAATGACATCCATATTGTGTTCTATGACCACAATAGTGTGACCGCGCTTGATCAGTGCGTCAAACGACTCCATGAGTCTTCGTATGTCGTGAAAGTGCAGACCTGTTGTCGGCTCGTCAAAGATAAATAATGTCGGCTCTTGTCTTTCTTGTCCAATGAAGTAGGCCAGTTTCACGCGTTGGTTCTCGCCACCAGACAATGTAGAGGAGCTTTGTCCCAGTTTGATATATCCCAATCCCACATCCTGCAGTGGTTTCAGGCGATTGACAATAGCTTTCTGATTTCGAGCTCCGAAGAACTCAACAGCCTCATTGATGGTCATGTTAAGAACATCGTCAATGTTTTTGCCATCATACCTTACATCCAGGATGTCGTGCTTGAAGCGATGTCCATGACAGGCTTCGCATTCCAGCACCAGGTCAGCCATAAACTGCATCTCTACCGTAATCGTTCCTGCACCTTTACACTCGTCGCATCGTCCTCCATCGGTGTTGAACGAGAAGTATTGTGGCGTGAAGCCCATCTGCTGAGCCAGTGGTTGTTCTGCAAACAAGTCACGTATGCAGTCATATGCTTTCACGTAAGTTGCAGGATTGCTTCGTGTCGATTTACCGATGGGGTTCTGATCTACGAACTCAATATGCTTGATGGCATTAACGTCGCCTCCTAGGCTTGTAAACTCACCAGGAGCGTCGAAGACCTCGCCAAGATGTCGTTTTAAAGCAGGATAGAGGATGCCTTTTATGAGGCTAGATTTTCCGCTTCCGCTGACACCTGTTACTACAGTTAAGACATTAAGAGGAATTGAAACATTGATGCCACGCAGATTGTTCATTCGCGCACCTATGATGTCAATATGCTGGTTCCATGGGCGGCGGCTTTCTGGCACAGGTATTGTCTCTTTGCCTGTGAGGTAAGCAACGGTGTGGCTTCTGGATTGTGTCTCATTGTCTTTATCCGCATTCTTGGGATCATCAGCAAATACAATTTCGCCACCCAGACGACCTGCGTCAGGACCTACGTCAATCAGATAGTCGGCTGCGCGGATGATATCTTCATCGTGTTCTACCACTACCACTGTGTTTCCAATGGCTTGTAGTTCTTCCAACACTTTGATAAGCCTATCGGTGTCGCGTGAATGCAAACCAATACTGGGCTCGTCTAGAATATACAACGAGCCAACTAGTGATGAACCAAGTGATGTGCAAAGGTTTATGCGCTGACTTTCGCCACCAGAGAGTGTGTTTGAAAGGCGATTAAGTGTTAGATAGCCTAAGCCAACGTCAAGCATGAACTGAAGACGACTGTTGATTTCAACCAGCAGTCGCTTGGCAATCTTAGCATCCTGCTCAGATAGTTCCAGATTGTTGAACCATTCTTTCAGTCTTACAACTGGCATCTGTACCAAGTCGGTAATGCTTCTTCCACCAATCTTTACGTATTCAGCCTCTTTCTTTAATCGCGTTCCGTGACATGTGGGACACGTGGTCTTGCCACGATAGCGACTCAGCATCACGCGGTATTGTATCTTGTACTGGTTTTCTTTCACCATCTGAAAGAAACTGTCAATGCATGGCTTCTCCTTCAGATTCTTATCAGAGGGGAGACCGTGCCACAGCCAGTCTTTCTGCTTCTGTGTCAGATCGTAGTATGGTTCGAAGATAGGAAAGTCGTCTTTAGCCGCATGCTGAATGAACCACTTTTGCCATTCGCTCATCTTCTCGCCACGCCAACATACAACACAGCCATCATAGACGGATAAGGAGGTATTGGGGATGACCAAGTGTTCGTCAATACCTACAATGCGTCCAAAACCTTGGCATTCTGGGCAAGCACCTGCAGGTGAGTTAAACGAGAACATTTGGTCGGTGGGCTCCTCGAAAGTGATGCCATCGGCCTCAAAGCGAGTAGAGAAGTCGTAATAGATGTTTGATGGCAGGAACATGAGACGCATTTCGCCCTGTCCTTCGTAGAAAGCTGTTTCTGCAGAGTCAACAAGGCGTGCAATGACATCTTTCGTGTCGTCAACAGATAAACGATCGATGACGATGAATATCTCCTCGTCTCCTGGCTTCTCTGACTCTAGATAGTCGTCTATGCGTTGAAAGTCATTGTTGACATAGATACGTGCGTATCCTTGAAGAATGCTGGCTTTCAGTTGTTCTTCCACGGTTCGTCCTTGAGGTACTCTCAGTGGTGCCATTACCACAAATTTAGTGCCTTGGGAGAACTCAAGCATTTTCTGAATGACATCCTCAGTAGAATGCTTTTTGACCTCTTCTCCGCTGATGGGAGAATAGGTCTTTCCAATACGTGCAAACAGAAGACGCAGGTATTCGTATATCTCTGTTGACGTGCCAACGGTACTTCTGGGATTGCGTGCTATCACTTTCTGTTCGATAGCAATAGCAGGCGGAATGCCGCGTATGAAGTCGCACTCGGGTTTATTCATGCGCCCCAGGAATTGGCGAGCATAGCTGGACAGACTTTCTACGTAGCGACGCTGGCCTTCGGCATAAAGTGTGTCGAAGGCCAATGATGATTTGCCAGAGCCAGAAACACCGGCTATGACAACAAACTTTCCTCTGGGAAGGCGCACGTCAACATTCTTGAGATTGTTGACGCGCGCTCCTTTTATTTCAATATAGTCGTTAATCATATACGTTTCAGAACGAGCAGCAAGTGATCCCAAACCATCTGTACAGAGGGAATATAGAGTCGCTCGTCGGGGGTATGAACATCGCGAAGGGTGGGGCCGAATGATATCATGTCGATATTAGGATAGCGCTCTGAGAACAGACCGCATTCCAGGCCTGCGTGGATGCCGCGTACGATGGGTTCTTTACCAAATAGTTCTTTGTAGGTCTCTACTACTGTATCGCGCAACTTGCTCTCAGTACGCATCTTCCATGCAGGATATCCATCGCTTGAGTGTGCCTCGGCGCCAGCTAACTCAAAGGTTGCAATGATGGTGGCGCACATGTTGTCGAGGTTGGACATCACGTTTGAACGCTGTGAAGACAGGATGTTGATCTCATTCTCTGTAGTGTGAATGCTTGCAATGTTGCTTGAAGTCTCCACCATGCCATTCAGCTCTGGATCTTGGCAAATGGCGTAAATTCCGTTATCTACAGCCTGGATAGCGCGGATAAAGTTGTCTGCAACTGTTTTCTCAATCACAGACTCAGCTTCGGTGCTTTCCATAGACCATACCATCTGAGTGTCAGTTACATGGAACTCTTCCTCAACTTCTGCTGAAAATACGTTCCAGTCGGCCTTTACATTCTCTTTGATGGCGCTGGGTACTGCAACAACAAACTGACCATCACGAGGAATGGCATTATGCAACTTGCCAGAATGGAACTGAGCCAGACGAATACCTTCATAGCGTTTCATCTCCTGATACAGGAAACGCCCCAGCAGCTTAATGGCGTTAGCACGCTTCTTGTTGATGTCGTCGCCAGAATGACCACCAGTGAGGCCTTTCAATTGGCCACGCATGAAGAACGAGTTGGCAGGAGCCTCTTCGCGCTTGAATGTGAACTTGGCAGTGGTGTTGCGTCCGCCAGCACATGATACAAACATCTCGCCTTCGTCTTCGGAATCTAGGTTAATAAGGTAATCACCCGTCATAAAGTCGGCCTTCATGCCTTCTGCGCCTGAAAGACCGGTCTCTTCATCGCGTGTGAATACGCACTCTAGAGGACCATGTTCAATGTCGTTAGCTTCGAGAATGGCCAGTTCAATGGCACATCCGATGCCGTCGTCAGCGCCCAGTGTGGTACCCTTAGCTTTCAGCCAGTCGCCATCAACATATGTCTGGATGGCGTCTTTGTCAAAATCGAATTCTATATCTACCAGCTTGTCGCACACCATATCCATGTGACTCTGCATAATCACGGTCTTGCGGTCTTCATAGCCAGGAGTGGCAGGCTTACGAATAATGACGTTACCAGTTTCGTCGACATGTGTATCTAGTTGATGACTTTCGCCCCACTTTTTCAGGTAATCAATCATCTTTTCCTCGCGCTTTGATGGACGTGGAATTGTGTTAATCTTTGCAAACTGCTCGAAGACAGATGCGGGTTTAAGGCTACTTTTATTCATTTTTAATGTAAAATTTATATTGTTTATTCATTTATTTATTATCTTTGCACCCGCAAAATTAGTAAAAATGGTTGAGATTTTAGTCATTAGCACGTTAATAATTGCTATAGCTATGGCATTTTTGTGCATTAAATTGCTTTTTAAGCAAAATGGACGCTTCGCATCGCAGCATATTCATGATTCAAAAGCTATGCGCGAACGAGGTATTCACTGTGTGATGGATCAGGATCGTGAAGCACGACGCGAAAGACGCTTTGCGGTAAGTGAAAGAAATAATTAACTAAAAACATATAAAATGAAAAAGATCATTAAAAGTGTTATGTCGGTGACAGCCTTGGCTGCACTGTTGGTTTCTTGCAACAATCAGAGTCCTAAAATGGATGAGCCCGCTGAGGTAGGTAGTAACAGCGCCTCTGGTATCAGCGTTGGCTATATCGAGTTGGATACTCTGTTGGCTCATTATGAGTTTACCAAGAGCACGACAGCTGAATTGGAGAAGAAAAGCAACAACGCTCGTAATACAATGACTTCGAAGTCAAAGCAGTTGGAGACCAACGTAGCAAATTTCCAGAGTAAATTACAGAACAACGGATTCACATCGCGTGAGCAGGCCGAGAATGCACAGGCAGCTCTTCAGCGCGAGCAGAATAACTTGGTAGCTCTTCAGCAGCGTCTGGAGAATGAACTGGCATCAGAGCAGGCAAAGCTGCTGCAGGCTTTCCAGGATAGCCTGGATAATTTCCTCGCTGACTATAACAAGGATAAGAAATACGACATTATACTGAACAAGGCTGCAGTGCTTTATGCCGGAAAGAAACACGACATCACTCAGGATGTTATCAATGGCATGAACAAGCGCTATAAGAAGGCTGCTAAATAAAGAAGAATAGTTTTTACCTAATAGTTTCGGAAAGATGACGCTCATTATTGTTATCATGTTGCTGTTCAGCTTCTTGCTGATAGCTACGGGACATTTGACAGGTGTGAACAAGGCTGCAATAGCCATGTTCCTGGGTACCATTGGCTGGGTGGTCTACATCTGTTGGGGCAGTGATTTCGTGATGAGTCAGCATCCTATTCTGTTTGCTCAGTATCTTACTGATCATGCAAACAATGAGCAGGCTATCAAGAACTTTATCTATAGCAACATTTTTCTGAACTACGTAGGTAAAGCAGCTTCTGTTGTGATGTATCTTCTGGCCACAATGTCTATCATTGAGATACTGAACAACAATGGTTGCTTTGACTTTATCAGTGAGTGGATCCGCACACGTAACTCGAAACGTCTTCTATGGACCATCACGCTTGCCGCTTTTGTTCTCTCTGCCAACCTTGACACGCTGACCACCACTATTGTGATGCTTGTCATCATGCACAGCATCATTAAGAGTCGTCGTCAGCGTATGCTTGTTGGTTCGGCTGTTGTTCTTGCAGCTACTTGCGGAGGCAGTTTTACGGTTATTGGCGACCCCACAGGCCTCATCTTGTGGAATAATGGAGCTATCACAGCAACCGATTTTTCATCATTTATGGTCGCACCGGCCATCATTGCTTGGGTGGTGCCAACCTTGCTCATAGCTCGTCAGTTGCCCTCACGTCTTGATATAGAGTGGGTAGTAGCTCCTTATCGTGGTGATGATACACGACTGAACCGCTGGCAACGTATGCTAATGCTGTTGGTCGGCATTGGAGGATTATGGTTCGTACCTACCTTTTTGAGTATCACACGTCTTCCAGCATTTCTCGGTGCTCTTTGCATCCTGTCAGTGCTTTGGGTGGTCAACGAAGCCTTCAATCGTAAGTTAAACGAGTCTGATCAGATGTCACGTCGTCGTCTGCCTCGTTCCATACAGTACCAATCTATCCAGCAGGTTCTGTTTGTTATGGGAACCATGTTGGGTATGGGTGTTGTTTTCGAGACGGGAGTTTTGACAGAGGTGGCTGACTGGATTGATAAGACTATTAATAATTTATGGGTGGTCGGCATTATTTCTGGTTTCCTCAGCAGTTTGGTAGATTCACTGGTTATCGCCGTAAGTGATATCTCACTCTACGATGTATGGAATGCAGGAGACTATGCACAGGATGGTGCCTATTGGAAGGTTGTGGCTTATAGTACAGCAATCGGTGGCTGTTTGCTTTCCGTTGGCAGTACTAGTGGCATGGCTCTTATGTCGATGGAGCATATACGAGTAGGATGGTACTTGAAGAACCTTACTCTTAAGGTCCTCTTCGGTTTTCTCCTAGGCTTTGCCGTTCTTTGGCTCGAGATTTATTTCTTTGGATAGGCAATTACTTTCCTGTTATTTTCAATAGAAACAAGTTGTTTTAACCCCTTAAAGTGGCACTATTGCATCGTCAAAGTGCCACTTTAGTTACATTAAAACTCTGCTTTGGTTACGCTAAAGTTCCCCTTTGGTTACACTAAAGTCCCCCTTTGGTTACACTAAAGTCCCTCTTTGGTTACGCTAAAGTTCCCCTTTGGTTACGCTAAAATCATGCTTTAGTCCTTTTAAAGGAGAACATCGTTTTTGAAGTATTGTTACGTTGGATATAGAGAATAAAAAAGAGTGAGCTATCGCTAGCTCACTCTTCTGTGTTGTACTTTGGATTTAATAGTTCTCGGCCTTAACCTGGAAGTATGCCTGTGGGTGATTACATACAGGACAAACCTCGGGAGCTTTCTTTCCAATAACAATATGTCCGCAGTTAGAACACTGCCAGATAACATCGTTATCCTTTGAGAATACACGCTCTTTCTTGACGTTGTCTAACAGCTTGCGATAGCGAGCCTCGTGCTCTTTCTCAATTTTACCTACAGCCTCAAACTTGGCTGCAATTTCATCAAATCCTTCTTCACGGGCCTCTTGTGCCATACGTGCATACATATCGGTCCACTCGTAGTTCTCACCATTTGCAGCGGCTTCGAGGTTTTCAGCTGTTGACTTGATAGCTCCACCTTCAAGCAATTTAAACCACAGCTTAGCATGCTCTTTTTCATTGGCAGCTGTTTCTTCAAAGATAGCTGCAATCTGTACAAAACCGTCTTTCTTGGCTTTCGAAGCCCAATACGTGTATTTGTTACGAGCCTGTGATTCACCGGCAAACGCTTCCAGCAGATTCTTCTCTGTTTTTGTTCCTTTTAAATCTTTCATTTTTGTTTGGTGTTTGTTTAGTTATAAAATTATATAGAAATCTCGCCACAGATACTTTGTCGCATGAATTTGCGGACCTGCTCGGGATCTTCATATTTTCCTTGTAGATACATGAGTTTTGTTACTGCTGATTCAACAGTACCGTCATATCCACTGATTACGCCTGCTTCTTGAAGTTGATAACCTGTGTCATAACGCCCCATTTGTACACAGCCTTGCAGACATTGGCTGATGTTGATAATGATTTTACCGTTGCGTGTACCTTCGCGCAGGGCATTGATGAGCCACGGGTTTTGTGGTGCGTTACCTGAACCATAGGTTCTCATGACGATAGCACGCAGGTTGGGGGTGGCTATGATGTGACGGATGAGGTCTTCACGAATGCCTGGAAACAATGAAAAGATAATGACGTTGTTGTCTAGTTTAAACTGTGGTGTAAAGCTTGTTTTCACAGGACGATGTATAAACTCATCATGATAGGTTATCTCTACACCGGCATCGGCTAGATGTGGATAATTGAATGACTCGAAGGCATTAAATTCATCAGCACTCTGTTTTGTAGTGCGGTTTCCGCGCATTAGGTGCCCATTGAAGTATATACCTACTTCTGGTACTTTTGCTGTCCCATCTTGGTTTCGTGCTGCTGCTATCTCGATACTGGTGATAAGGTTCTCCTTGCCGTCTGTACGCAACTGTCCTATTGGCAATTGCGATCCTGTTAGAATAACGGGTTTAGTAATGTTCTCGAGCATGAATGATAGGGCGGAGGCAGTATATGCCATTGTGTCAGTTCCATGCAGGATAACAAAACCGTCATATTCGTCATAGTGATCAGCAATGATGTGTGCCAACTCTGTCCAAAGCCTGGGTGACATATCACTAGAATCAATGGGCGGATTGAATTGGTAAGTGGCTATTTCTGTTTGGAATTGTGCCAGCTCAGGTACCCGACTGAGCAGGTGCTCGAAGTCAAAAGGCTCCAGAGCACCTGTCTGTGGGTTTTGATTCATGCCGATGGTACCACCGGTATATATTAATAATACTTTTGACGTCATACGCTAGCTTGAATTGGGACGACTAGCTTGAACTAACTCTTAGAAGCGGAAGTCAAGCTCAACATCAACCATGTTGTAGTTGTGCTTGTCGGCGTTTTTAATTGTGCGGTCGTTTACACGAGCATACTCTACATTGAGCTGCAGATTCTTGGTGAACATATAGTCGGCACCAATCTCGTACTGGGTCTTCGACTGTCCCCATTCCTTTGCCTCGCGATAAAGGTCATAGCGGCCCTTAATGTGCAACTTATTCTTCTTTATTGGGGCAATGAAAAGTGCGTAGTAACCATCGGCCTTGTCGCTGGTGTGAGCAAGATTCCATCCCTGACTGTGAATATATTCAGAGCGGATAGTCCAGTCGTCCTGCGCATATTCGCCAGACAGAGCATAGCGATTCTTTTGCATTCTCACATTTACTTCTTCCTTGTTGGTGACATTCTGACTTCCTGTCCATCCAAAGGCGCCAATGCGTAAGCCCTTAACTGGCATAACCCATACGCCACCGATGATGTCTTTTCTGTTGTCCTTGTCTTTCTGATTGATACCCTCACCATTGAAAGCACCAATCTGGTAGTGCAACAGAGGACGCTCATTGAGCCACATCATGTCACCTTGAATCTGTACACCAAGATCTCGACCGTTTGAAGCGTTACCACCACAGCGATCAGAGAAACCTGCCAGTTTTGAAACGTTCTGAGAATAGCTCATGAATCCTTGTGTGATAGGATGCATGGGGTTTTCAAATGTGAAAGGACGCTTGAACTGACCAGCCTTCACTTTGAAGAACTCGTACTTTTGCCATTCGCCAAAGAGATCCACCAGGCGGATGTCGGTAGATGATTTGTCTGGATCATATGTGTTACCGTTAATCTGCATCTGAACCTTCCAATAGAAGTCCTGATGTGCACGTCCTTCTAGTGCCATACGAACCAAACGCAGATTGAAGCCGTTGTTTTCGGAGCCTTCTTTGTCGCTGGCTTGATACTGAACCATGCCGTATCCGCTGAACTTTACGTTCTTGAACCATTCATTCTGAGCTTGTGTACTCAGTGTTGCGCCCATCATCAGGGCAGCAAGAAATACTTTCCTCATTATCTTTTCTTTAATAATACAACATTCTCTACGTGAGGTGTGTGGGGGAACATGTCCACAGGTTGAACCTCAACCACTTTGTATTGTTCATCAAGGCTCTGCAAATCGCGCGCCTGAGTGGCAGGATTGCAGGAAACATATACGATGCGATCGGGGGCAGCATGTAGAATAGTATTGATGACATCCGGATGCATGCCAGCACGAGGTGGGTCGGTAATGATGACATCAGGACGTCCATGTTCTGCAATAAAATCGTCCGTCAGGATATCTTTCATGTCGCCGGCATAAAACAAGGTGTTTGTTATACCGTTGATCTCGGAATTAATCTTAGCATCCTCAATTGCTTCTGGCACATACTCAATACCAATAACGTGTTTGGCTTTCTTTGCCACGAAGTTGGCAATTGTACCCGTTCCAGTATAAAGGTCGTAAACCATCTCATCACCGGTTAGGCCTGCAAACTCACGAGCAACACTATACAAGTGGTAGGCTTGCTCAGTGTTTGTTTGATAGAATGATTTTGGACCAACCTTGAACTTCAGGTCTTCCATCAATTCAAAGATATGATCTGTCCCTTTAAATACTATGATGTTTTGATCACCAATGGTGTCATTACACTTTTGGTTGTCCAAATAGAGTAGGGACGTAATCTGTGGGAATGTGTCTGCAACATGTTGAAGCAAATCGAGCGCTTCTTGTTCACCTCCTGTTTCGTCATAGTGGAATTGGATGATGACCATAAGTTCACCACTGGCACTATTGCGGATGATAATATCACGCAGTAATCCCACTTGTGCGCGCAAATCGAAGAATGAAATGTTATGGCTTACTGCATAATCACGAATATCGTTACGAATTTGATTGTGCAAATCGTCCATCAGCCAGCATTTTTCTATTGGAAGAATCTTATCGAATGCTCCTGTGATATGAAAACCAATAGCAGGAACGTCTTTCAAACTCTGGCTTTCCTCCTTAGGCAGTGAGGATATCTCTTCTTTTGTAAGATAACGCTTGTTTGCGCATCCGTAGTCCAATTTGTTGCGATATTCCTGTATCTTGACACTTCCAAGGATAGGACGGAATTCAGGGAGTTCAACTTTGCCGATGCGATGAAGTTGGTCGAAGACTTGTTGCTGCTTGAACTTCAGTTGTTCTTCGTAAGGCAGGTTCTGCCACTTGCAGCCACCGCAAACGCCAAAGTGCTGACAAAATGGTACCGCACGAACTTTACTCTTTTCAACAAATCGCACCACCTCGCCTTCAGCAAATGAATGTTTCTTCCTTCTAATTTGTATGTCGCAAACATCACCTGGTACGCAGAAAGGTACGAAAACTACCAGGTCGTTCCAGTGGAAAAGGCATTTACCTTCAGCTGCAACGGCCTCGATAGTAATGTTCTCAAGTAGGGGTAATGGTTTCTTGTTTCTAGCCATAATTGTTACTTGGTGACTTCATTTTCTTCTTGCATATCTATGAACTGCTTATTGGCATCGTAGAATTCGTATTGCAAGAAAGACATTTTCTGATTGGGAATAATACGCACTCCCAAGCCGTATTTCATCTGCCAGCGGCGTTTCAGTGAGATAACACCTTGATTGATAAATGCAGCTACATAGGGATGCACATGAAGTGTGAATTTCTTTATACCTACTTTATTGACTAGGCAATCAATCTTACTTTCTAGTTGATCTGTGAACAAAATGCTTGCTTTGATCTTACCTGTACCATGACATGTGGGACAGCTTTCTTCTACTGCGACATCCATTGCAGGACGCACACGCTGGCGCGTGATTTGCATCAAACCAAACTTGCTGAGTGGAAGAATGTTGTGACGTGCACGGTCTTTCTTCATGTTTTCGCACATACGCTCATAGAGCAATTGGCGATCTTCAGCCAGGTTCATGTCGATAAAATCTACAACTATGATTCCTCCCATGTCTCTAAGACGAAGCTGGCGTGCTAGTTCATCAGCTGCACCTAAGTTGGTCTCTAAGGCATTGGCTTCCTGACCGTTTTCTTTCTTAATACGTGTGCCGCTGTTGACATCTACAACATGCATTGCCTCAGTGTGCTCAATAATCAGGTAAGCACCACGCTTGTAGTTAACTGTGCGACCAAATCCTGACTTAATCTGTTTGGTGACATTGTAGTTGTCGAAAATGGGTACATTACCCTCGTAAAGCTTAACGATACTTGTTTTTTCTGGGGCAATGAGTGACACATAATCGTGAATCTGCTGTTTAATTTCAGCATTATTCACATAGATACCATCATAAGTTGGGTTGAAAAGGTCGCGTAGCAAAGCCACAGCGCGTGTTTGTTCTTCGAACACCATCAATGGGCGCTCGGTTGTTTTCTGTACTTTAGTGATTGTATCGTCCCATCGCTTGAGCAGTACTTTTAATTCCTGATCAAGTTCTGCTGCTTTTTTACCCTCAGCAACCGTACGTACAATAACACCAAAGTTCTTAGGTACCATGCTCTGAACAAGTTGTTTTAAACGTGTACGCTCTTCGCCACGTTTAATCTTGCTAGAAACTGAAACCTTGTCGCCAAAAGGTATTAAAACCATATAACGTCCAGCAAAACTTAATTCACATGTCAAACGCGGCCCCTTAGTGTTGATGGGCTCTTTGACAATCTGAACAAGTATTTCCTGTCCAACCTTCAGGCTGTTCTGAATGCTTCCATCCTTTGGAAGGTCGGGTAGGTGAGTGGCCTTCTGGATGGGGAATAGTTTTTTGCGATCACTAGATACCTGTTTAAGGTATTTTTCGTAAGAACTGAATTGTAGGCCTAAGTCAAGGTAATGAAGAAAAGCATCCTTCTCAGATCCTACATCTACGAAACATGCATTAAGGCCAGGCATCAATTTACGAACCTTTCCTATGTAGATGTTGCCAACTGCAAACGAGACTTCTCTAGGCTCGTTCTGGTATTCCACCAATTGCTTATCTTCTAGTAAAGCAATGGAAATTTCTTTTGGTTGGACATCGATAATTACTTCACTTGTCATGTCTTTGACTTATCTTTCTATAATAATTAGTTGTCTTAAAACAGAAAGGGTGCACCCTGCACGTGTTTATGCCATGGGTACACTCCTCTCATTTCCTTCATGACGTAAAAGCTCTCTTTTACTTGCTCTTATGTCTGTTCTTGCGCAGTCTCTTCTTACGCTTGTGGGTAGCCATCTTGTGACCCTTCTTTTTCTTTCCGTTAGGCATAACTAAATAAAATTAATGTTTATTATTTTGTTTTGAAATTCCTTATTATTTTGTCATCTTCTCAATGAAGCTCTTAGCTGGCTTGAATGCGGGCAAATCGTGAGCCTCAATAACCAATGTGGTGTTCTTTGAAATGTTACGGGCAGTCTTCTGAGCGCGATGCTTTACGATAAAACTTCCAAAACCACGGAGGTATACATTTTCTTTTTGTTTTGCAAGGCTATTGCGGATTTCTTCCATAAAAGCCTCTATTGTAATCGCAACTTCTTTCTTGCCGATTCCTGTTTGTTGGGCAATATTGTTGACCATTTCTGCCTTAGTCATATTACTCTTAATTTACGTATTTATATTGTTATTTCTAATTTCGGAGTGCAAAGATACTGTTTTTCAGTCACATATAGAAATTTTTTAGGTATTTTTTCAAAAAAAACTTCCTTTGCCCTTACATTTGTTGTTCAAAATAGGTGATAAGTTCCTGTTTTGCCTCTTCATTGTCATTGTTAAGGTCGCGAATAATGCAGCCTTTCTCCATCAATGCAATACGCGTTGAAATGTCTGTGGTGTGTTGTAGATTATGGCTACTTATTAATATCGTAGCATTATACTTTTTATGGTATTCAGTTAGAAGGTGCTTCAGTGAACTTTGTGAGGTTGGATCTAGAAAGTTGAATGGCTCATCGAGAATAACTAGGCTTGGATTTCTCATTAAGGCTGCAATGATGCCAACCTTTTGCTTGTTGCCAGCAGATAGATTGCGAATCAGTTTGTTTTGCCCGAAGATTTCTTCATTGGCAAACGTTTCAAATTGCTGGAGTCGTGTCGAAAGTTCTTCGCTAGTGATATTACAAATTTTCCCCAAGAATGCAAAGTACTCGTCTGGAGTAAGGTAGTCAATTAGAAAACTATCATCTATATATGCGCCTGTTCTAGTCTTCCATTCTTCAGAGATAGAGGGATTGATGTCGTCTATCGTGATAGTACCTTCATCAGGTCTTAGAAGGTCTAGCATCATGCGGAAAAGAGTGGTTTTTCCGGCACCGTTATTTCCTACTAAACCAAGGATATCTCCGTCGTTCACAAAGAACGACGGGATATCGCTGGCTATTGTTTTTCCAAACTGTTTCTTAATGTTTGAAATGTTTATCATACGAGACCCTTTCCGTGGCAGTTTTTAAACTTTTTGCCGCTTCCACAGGGACAGAGGTCATTTCTACCAGGCAATTTGTCCTTTACAATTGGATTGTTGGGATGTTGAGCGCGTGTGTCAGACTGAGCAGCACGAGTCTGACTAGCATCGGTCATTTGCTCTTCTGGCAGGCTTTGCTTATTCTCTGTATACTGCTGACGGTTGGTGTGCTCTTCAGGAGCAGCCTCCTTTACCTCGCTTTGCTGCATTTCTGGAATGGCTGCACGAGTGAGGATTGAAACTGTCCGGTTATTCATATTATTAACCATTGCGTCGAACAGTTTTACACTCTCCAATTTAAAGATAAGTAAAGGATCTTTCTGCTCGTAGCTGGCATTCTGTACAGAATGACGGAGCTCGTCAAGTTCGCGCAGATTTTCTTTCCATGCATCATCAATAATATGCAATAGCATCTGCTTCTCAAACTCCTTTACAATAGATTTACATTCTGTCTCATAAGCCTCTTTCAAGTTGCAGGCAATGTTGTAAATTCTTCGGCCATCAGTAATGGGCACCATGATGCGCTCATACATATGTCCTTGATTCTCATATACCTGCTTGATGATAGGTGTTGCAACCTCAATAATTCTTTCGGTTTTACGATTGAAATTTGCAAGAGCGGCTTGGAATGATTCTTCTGCAAGATCATCCAGTTTTCTATCATTGAACTGCTGCTCTGAGAAAGGAACTTCCATCGCAAAAAGATGCAGGAATTCTTCTTTGCAACCTTCGTAATCATTATTCTCAAGGATGTACACAACACGATCCCAAATGGTATTGGAAATGTCCATACCAATTCGCTCACCCATCAATGCGTGACGACGCTTTTCATATACAACTGTTCGCTGCTTATTCATTACATCGTCATATTCCAACAAGCGCTTACGAATGCCGAAGTTATTTTCTTCCACTTTCTTTTGAGCACGCTCAATACTCTTGGATATCATGGGGCTTTCAATCATTTCTCCTTCTTTGAATCCCAGACGGTCCATGACCGCGGCAATACGTTCACTAGCGAACAAACGCATCAGTTTGTCTTCCAAGGAAACATAGAATACTGAAGAGCCTGGGTCTCCCTGTCGACCAGCACGGCCTCGCAACTGACGGTCTACACGACGACTCTCGTGGCGTTCTGTACCGATGATTGCCAAGCCGCCTGCAGCTTTAACTTCGGGTGAAAGCTTGATATCGGTACCACGACCCGCCATGTTGGTTGCGATAGTTACGGCGCCTTGTCCGTTGCTATCTTGCTGACCAGCCAATGCTACGATGTCTGCTTCTTTTTGATGAAGTTTAGCATTCAATACCTGATGGGGGATTCCTTCGCGTTTTCCAGTTTCTGGATCAGTGTACATATCCAACATGCGTGAAAGCAGCTCAGATATTTCCACAGAGGTGGTACCAATCAATGTTGGACGCCCTGCCTTACGCATTTTGACTACCTCCTCAATAACGGCACGGTATTTTTCTCTTGCAGTCTTGTACACACGATCGTCCATGTCGTTTCTTGCGACGGGCTTGTTGGTCGGAATCTCAACAACATCAAGTTTGTAAATGTCCCAGAATTCACCTGCTTCAGTTGATGCAGTACCTGTCATACCAGCAAGTTTGTGGTACATGCGGAAATAATTCTGAAGGGTGATAGTAGCAAATGTTTGTGTAGCTGCTTCTACTTTTACGTGTTCTTTAGCTTCTACAGCCTGGTGAAGACCGTCACTCCAACGACGACCTTCCATAATACGTCCAGTCTGCTCATCAACGATCTTTACCTCACCATCAATTACCACATATTCATCATCCTTGTTGAACATGGTGTATGCCTTCAAAAGCTGTTGTAGTGTGTGTACACGTTCGCTTTGAACTGCATAATGGTTTAGAAGCTCGTCTTTCTTGTTTAAGCGTTCCTCGTCTGTTAGTCCTTTTTCTGATTCTAACTCAGAGAGTTGTGATGCGATGTCAGGGAGTACAAACAGGTCCTTATCGTTAACTTGCGCAGCTAGCCATGCAGTACCTTTATCGGTGAGGTCACACGAATTCAGTTTCTCATCAACCACAAAGTATAGCGGTTCTACAGCTTCTGGCATCTTGCGATTGTTGTTCTCCATGTATATTTCTTCCGTCTTGAGCATACCAGCTTTGATACCTTCTTCTGAGAGGTACTTAATAAGTGGCTTGTTCTTTGGAAGTGATTTGTGTGAACGGTATAGAGACAGGAATCCCTCGTCGGTCAACTCTTTATTGTTAGTCCTTTGTCCCTCTGAAATCTTTTGTTTTGCGTCTGCAAGATACTGTGTGGCCAATTGACGCTGAACTCCAACCAGCTTTTCAACCAGTGGCTGGTATTCTTCAAACATCTGTACGTCGCCTTTGGGTACAGGGCCACTAATGATAAGAGGTGTTCGTGCATCGTCAATCAATACAGAGTCAACCTCGTCGACAATGGCATAGTTATGGGCTCTCTGAACAAGGTCAGCAGGAGAAATGGCCATGTTATCACGCAAATAGTCGAAACCAAACTCGTTGTTTGTACCAAACGTGATGTCAGCTTGGTAGGCTTTACGACGTTCGGGTGAGTTAGGTTGGTGCTTGTCAATACAATCTACACTTAGTCCGTGGAACATATATAGAGGTCCCATCCATTCAGAGTCACGTTTAGCAAGATAGTCGTTGACCGTTACTACATGAACACCATTTCCTGTCAATGCGTTTAGGAATACAGGGAGGGTCGCAACCAATGTTTTACCTTCACCTGTGGCCATCTCTGCAATCTTACCCTGATGAAGGACAACACCACCAAACAACTGTACGTTGTAGTGTACCATTTCCCATTTAAGGTCATTGCCTCCTGCAGTCCAGTGGTTGTGGTAAATAGCTTTATCGCCGTCGATTGTAATGAAGTCCTTGCGAGGATCTCCTGCTAGTTCGCGGTCAAAATCATTGGCAGTTACAATTGTATCTTCGTTTTGTGCAAATCTACGTGCTGTCTCCTTGACAATAGCGTAAACTTCAGGCATTACTTCGTTGAGTGCCTTTTCGTATTCCTCAAGTGCTTCTTTTTCAAGTTTGTCAATGTGAGCAAAAATGTCGGCACGCTCATCAATAGGCGTTCCTTCAATTGTGCCCTTTAGTTGTTCAATTTCCTCTTTTTGCTTTGTAGCGGCAGCTTGAACATATTTTCTGATTTCTTGCGTTCTTGCACGCAAGGCATCGTTATCTAATGTTTCTACCTGGGGTGATACAGCCAATACCTTTTCTACGAATGGCTGGATGAGTTTCATGTCTCGTGAAGACTTGTCACCAAACAAAGCCCTCAAAATTTTATTAAAATTCATCGTTTATGATATATTATTTTATTCTTTTACAGTAAATTGCATGCAAAGGTAGTCATTTTTTTGCTAAATCTGCAAGAAAAGACTATTATTTGCGATTTTGGGAGTAATACTTTCTTTAGTATAATGGTTCTGAAGAGCATGCATTTGGCGCTCTGATACGAATGCTGCGTGCTATTGCAGGAGCTAGTTGAGTAATACTTACTGGCTTGTTGATGCGTTCTGCATGGACGCCTGTTCCGTAGAAAATAATGGGGAATTGTATATATGACGATCTATACTGCTCGCTTTTTTGAGTATCTTCGTTCATTACACGCCATCCTGGAGCAACGTCAATGACTAAATCGCCTCCGTGATCTGCAGAGAAAGCATTTCTCGTTTTCTCTATGTTTTCATTTTTACTTGTTATAAGTTGAAAGGAAGTATAAACATTTCGCACCCCCGACATCATAGCCAGTATTTCCTGAGCTTTTGAAGCTGCTTCATTAATGCTTATTTTCTTTGTTTCTAAGAGGTTGTGGTTTAAGTATATATGGTTACTGAATGTTGCTTCTACATAATTACCTTGTCCCCATACTCCTCCTAAGTACATGTTTAGAAGATTAGACGTCCTGTTCATGTAGAATGTTCCAGAAGGAATTCTATATGTTTCGTAGTCTGCGTCGTCTTCTTTATTATAGCCAGTACTTGTTAGTACAAATAAAACATTTTCTTTTCCAATGCGCTCTTCAATAAATTCGATCAGACGTCCCAGTTCATAGTCAAGGCGTACATAGGTGTCTTGTAGCTCAATCTGACATCTTGTTACGGATTGATGTTTGTAGGTTCCAGCATAATATGTGAGGCATAGCATGTCTGTTACCTTATCTTTACCCATTCCTGTGCTAAGCATACATTGCATAGCCAGATTTGAGATGTCTTCGTTGATAAGTGCGCTAGTTTGATAGTCTACGTATTGATGATCACCCTTAATTGTGTGTTTGAAGGGCTTCTGTATGCTAGAGCTCATGAAATAGCTGAAATTACCAACTAATTCATTGATTGGCTCCCATGTGATGTTCTGTGATAGTTTTCCAGGTGCATGCAGGCTGTTGAAATTTTGAATCCATGAAGGAAGGGAGTTGTAATAATAGCTGGACGAGCACCAAAATCCATTGTTCTCATCTAACCATACTGCTCCATTTGCAGCATGTCCTCCTGCCAGGATGGCAGCTTCGCAAGATGGGGCGATAGCATATATCACAGATTTTCCTGCAGTTCCAACTTTTAGCTCGTCAGTAATTGTAGATGTGCTTAGTTTTGCGGGCGAAGCCTTTTTCCTTGTCAGAAAGCCTTCTTGTTTTGTGTCTTCCACACAGTTTACTGGACGTAGGGTTTTTCTGCTCATCCAGTCTGTACCTGTTATATTATTATAATAAGGTGTGGTTCCCGTCATTAGTGACGCAATGGCTGATGCAATGTCTATTGGTGCAAAAGGGTATGATGCTTGAGTGTATACTCTTCCTTTGTTTAGCATCAGTTTGAATCCTTTTTCAGAATACAGGGGAATGAATGCTTCAAGATAATCATTGCGTAGTTGGTCAATAGTGATGTTGACCACCAGTCGAGGTGCGTTTAGTGGTTGAACCTCGCCTTGTGCTATTGTTTCGATGCTAAAGCCTAAAACGGCTAGTAACGTAATATAAAACTTTCTATTTGTCATTGTAATGTCTCAGTATTCTAAGCAGCAAACATAGTGCCACAATTTCCATTCCTTCAGCGTAGTCTTGCCAAATGCCACCAATAAAGAATATAAAGATAAGCAATGCATTGATACGAAACCAATAGCTTTTCTTCTTTTTTACGATTTTTGGTATAAATGCCAAAGCGACAGGATTTAGTATTAATACCTGAAGATTTGTGCTCGTTGTCGGATGTTGGGAGAATAGCATGACTGTAAGTAAGCAACCTGCGATTCCTGTTAATGTCATCAGTAAAGCATCAATCCATACGTATGTTGTTTTTTTATAGTATTCTATGCCAAACGCGATGAGGGAGAGACCTAAAAGAAGAAGTGCGCACATTGTTGGTGATAAAGGAAAATCTTCTTCGATAATCTGAATACCAGGTGCAACTAGTTCTCTTCGCTCTTTGACTAGGGGAGTTAAGACTCCGTTCCTGTTTATCATTGCATGATCGAAATCATTGCGAAGGTTAAAGGGAAGAAATTCTTGTTGGCGCGCATCTGTTTCTAAATCTGCTTTCACTCCCAAAAGGATGTCATTGCCAAAAGTGGCCCAAGGGTGATTTCTCGTGTATTCGCGCGTCATCTCCCTAAAAGATGGTGTATAATTATTGTTGTACGTATATTCAATTCTTCCCTGAAGGCATTGTTCAATGATGTTTCTTGGACGTGTAGAACAGTTGTCGTAGAACACGTTATATACATACATTCTGTTCTCTGGACGGTAATTGAAAGCCAATTCTTGGGCAATTTTTTGCTTTTCTACATTCGTAATGTTCAGAACTTGCTCTGTAACCTGACTGCCCCAATCCTTATAGTATTTGCAAAAGTAGTCATACGGGATGATTCCAAGTTCGTATTTGGGGATACCCAATACAAAACGAAGGATAAAAAATGGCTGTTTGAAATTAAAAACGCCATAGTTGAAGACTAGGTCTTCGCCTGTTTTAAGATCATGTATCCTAATGGCACTGTGACCGTACAAACTATAAAGCTCTTCGTGCGGAGAACAGGTGATAAGTCCAATCTCAATACTGTCAAGCCGGTCATTCTCGTCTGCAAAAGTTGTCGGGCAAACAAGAATTATCCCTGTAAAAACAAGGAAAATAGTTCTAAAAAAGTCTTTAAATTGTTTCACGATGCAAATTTAAGCTATATTTTCCACTTTCGGTGCGTTTAGTTCGATTTTTTTTAATAAATTTGCACGCTGAATAATAATCAAGATATGAATAAAAGAATTATATCTACAGTTTGCATGGCGGCGTTAGTCTTGATGACTAATGCGCAAAGTGGAACAAATTCCCCATATAGTCAGTATGGATTAGGAATCCTTTCTGATCAATCTCTGGGTTTCAATCGCGGTATGAATGGCGTGGGACTTGGAGTCCGTAAAGGTAATATCGTCAATACATTGAACCCTGCATCGTACTCGGCTGTTGATTCTTTGACAATGATGTTTGACGTTGGTCTTTCTGGCCAAATAACGAATTTTAAAGAAGGGAATGTTAAGGTCAATGCCAATAATTCAAATTTCGAGTATGCCGTTGGTAGTTTTCGATTGTTGCCGTCTGTCGGTGTGAGTTTTGGTATTTTGCCATATTCCAATATAGGGTATAATTATTATTCGGAGCAAAGACTTGAACTTACTCAGCAGACAATCACTGATACTCACACGGGCGAAGGTGGTCTTCATCAGGCGTTTATAGGTGCAGGTTGGCGTATTCTTAAGCCTTTGTCGGTAGGTTTTAATATAGCCTATATGTGGGGTACCTATAATCGTTCTGTTTCTAGTAGCTCAACTTCGTCTATAAATTCACTTACTAAGAGCTACTATGGTACAGTGAATAGTTATAACTTGGAGTTTGGACTCCAATGGCAGCAGCAGTTGTCAAAAAAAGATGAACTTACTATTGGCGCTACAGTTGGTATTGGACATAAACTGGGTTGTGATGCTAATTGTGAGATATTGGATATCAACTCTCAAACAGCTGCTACTGATACCACACTCTTTACGATTAAGAACGGTTTGGAGATCCCAATGACTTATGGATTGGGCTTGGCTTGGAATCATTCTAATAGATGGTTAGTTGCTGCAGATTTCTGCTTGCAGCAGTGGGGAAGTGTGAAGTATCCTTATTTCGATGGAAATATCAAGGATTATGTTTTGCGTGATGATATGTTGAAGGATCGTTATAAAGTGAATGTAGGTGCCGATTTTGTTCCGCAGCCTATGAGTCGTCGTTTCTTAAATCGCGTACATTATCGTTTTGGTGCCGGATATACTACACCATATTATAAAATAAATGGAGCTGATGGCCCTAAAGAAATTAGTGTAAGTGCCGGCTTGGGAATTCCTCTTCAGAACGCATATAATAATCGCTCGCTTTTGAACGTTAGTGCTCAATGGGTGCGTACTTCAGCAAAAGACTTGATAACCGAAAATACATTCCGTATTAATATTGGTCTAACTTTCAATGAACGATGGTTCATGAAGTGGAGAATTGATTAACATTCCTTATCTCATTGAGAACAATTAATCATATCATACAATTTGTCATAAGGGTGAGTATTTCATTCACTCTTATGATTTTTGTTTCATGTAATCAGGCACATGAACATGTTGCAGATGCAATCAATTCGCAAGACTCTGCGTCAATGATGACCTCTTATGGCGTTAATACACTCATTAGTGATTCTGGAGTCATCAAGTATCGTATAGTTACTGAACGCTGGGACGTTAATACGGTTAAGAATCCGTCACGTTGGGAATTCATGAAAGGCATCTTTTTCGAGCAATTTGATGAATTGTTGCATGTTCAAGCCTATATTCAGGCTGACACAGCATGGTATTACGATCAGCAGAGACTTTGGAAGTTACGTGGAAGAGTGAATATACGTAATGTCAATGGTGTTGTCTATACTTCCAACGAACTTTATTGGGATGGTTTGCGCCATGAGTTCTATTCTACAGAGTTCTCTAGAATAGTTACCCCCGAGCGAACACTAGAAGGTTCCTATTTTCGGAGTGATGAAAATATGAGTCATTATTTGGTTACCAATTCAAAAGGCTCTTTTCTCGCTTCTGATATGAGTGGAGAATCATCTGATGGTGTTTCACAGCCCGATACGTCAAGTACGCCAGATAGCGTGTATGTTCGACCTGCTGTGGTAAAGCATGCAGCTTCAAGATAACTAATCATTATGCCAATGGTCTCAACTGCTGATATTATAGGATTATTTTTAACAATGATTTTTTCATCCTTCTTTTCAGGCATGGAAATCGCTTTTGTTTCAAGTAATCGTTTACGTGCAGAAATGGATAGAGAGAAAAATGGTCTTTCTCAGCGAGCTCTGTCTATTTTCTATAAATACCCAAATAATTTTATTTCCACAATGTTAGTTGGAAATAATATTGCATTGGTTATTTATGGTATTCTCTTTGCTCGTATATTCGATGCAACACTTTTCCATGGTTTTAGTGATGGTGTTCGTGTGACGTGCGACACGTTGCTTTCTACCTTGGTCGTCTTGTTTACCGGCGAATTTCTTCCCAAAAGTATTTTTAAGTCTAATCCTAATGGGTTGCTCACTATCTTTGCAGTTCCTGCATGGATTTGTTATGTAGCTCTTTGGCCTATCTCACGTTTTGCAACACTTCTTTCAAGGGGCTTGCTTCGAGTGTTTGGTGTTCATATGCAGAAGGAAGCGGATGATAAAGAGTTTACTAAGGTGGATTTGGATTACTTGGTGCAGTCAAGTATTGACAATGCTGCTAATGCGAATGATATCGATGAGGAGGTTAAAATATTCCAGAATGCGCTTGATTTTACCGATACAAAGGTGCGTGACTGCATGATACCACGCACGGAGATTGACGCCGTTGAAGATACTTGTAGTATTGATGAATTGAAGCAGAAATTTGTTGAAAGTGGACATTCTAAGATCGTCGTTTATCATGAGGATATAGATCATATCGTTGGCTATATTCATTCTTCTGAAATGTTCCGCAATCCTCAAGACTGGACTCAAAATATTCGCACGATGACGTTTGTACCAGAAACGATGCCTGCTAGTAAGATGATGCAGACATTTCTGGCGCAAAAAAAGTCTTTAGGTGTTGTAGTTGATGAGTTTGGTGGTACAAGTGGTCTCATAGCCCTAGAAGATATAGTCGAAGAAATCTTCGGCGATATTGAGGACGAACACGATTCTACGCATTATATTTCTAAGCAACTTGACAATGGCGAGTATCTTCTTTCTGCGAGACTTGAGATTGAAAAAGTCAATGAAATGTTTGGCCTCGAACTTCCTGAAAGTGACGACTATATGACTATCGGAGGCTTAATTCTTCATGAGTATCAGAGTTTTCCAAAACTCAATGAGATAGTATCTATTCCTCCCTATGAATTCAAAATCATTAAAAATACAGCAACAAAAATAGAACTTGTTCGACTTAAAGTTAACGAGAGTAGTAATTTTTCGTAAAATTATGCCGTCGTTTCAAGTTAATTTAGTAATTTTGTCGGCTGAATCGGGGAATCCGAGCATAATATTAGTTCGAATAACTAAAAATTAAATAATAAAAAACAAAAACAAAATGGCAGCAATTGGAAAAATTAGAAGCTGGGGAACCTTCCTGGTAATTGTACTGGGAATTGTGCTCCTATTCTTTATTTTGGAGTATGCAGGTGAAGCTCTGCGTACTATTACAGCTACAAACAGTCAGACAATTGGTAAGGTAATGGGCGAGAAGGTCTATTATCAGGATTATCAGGCTCTCGTTGATGAGTATCAGGAAGTGCTCAAAATGCAGGGTTATGATGACCTGAACGAGGACCAGATGAACAATGTCAGAGACATGGTTTGGCAGAATTACGTTACTAATAAACTGATTGAAGCCGAGGCAGAGAAACTAGGTTTGATGGTTACTGACGAGGAAATAGCAAATATCCTTCGTGAGGGAACTAATCCAATTCTCTATCAGTTACCTCTTAGTCCACAGTTCTTTAATCAGCAGACTCGTCAGTTTGACTACAGCATCGTAACTACTCAGTACGAACAGCTGAAGCAGTTGGCTGCTCAGGATGCTCGCTATCAGGAGCAGTATTCAACATTTGATCGCTACTGGAAATATGTCGAGAAGCAACTTCGTCAGCAGCTTCTGCAGTCAAAGTACCAGAGCCTCCTTGCTGGTTGCGTTATGTCTAACCCAGTTGCTGCAAAGACAGCATTTGAGAATCAGTCTCAGGAGAGCAGCATTCTGCTTGCAGCATTGCCTTATAGTATGGTTAATGATAATGATGTAACGGTATCAGATGCTGATCTTAAGGCTAAGTACAACGAGAAGAAGGGTATGTTCCGTCAGGTAGTTGAGACACGCGACATCAAATACATTCCTGTACATGTTAAGGCTTCAGAAGCTGATCGTAAGCAGTTGATGGATATCATGAAAGGTTGTGTTGCTGATTTCAAATCAGATAGTTTAAAAGCTTCTGAAGTTGTTCGTCGTGCACAGTCTAAGATTGCATACAATGGCCTTCCTGTAACACGTGAGGCTTTGCCTAGTGATATCGTTGCTCACCTTGACTCTATGGCTATTGGACAGGTATCTCAGCCATTCGAGACAACTGGTGATAATACATTCAATGTTATTAAGTATATCTCTAAGGTTCAACAGCCTGACTCTATTGAGGTTCGCTCAATCTTCCTTGCAAACGAAGAGTCGGCCGACAGTGTGCTGAAGGCACTTCGTGGTGGTGCACAGTTTGATTCTATTGCAGCTCGCTACAATCAGCCTGGTACAAAGAATTGGTTTACTTCTGCCAACTATCAGTCAGCTCCCACTATCGATGCTGATACAAAGAACTATGTTGAAGCTCTGCTCTCTATGCAGCGTGGTGAACTTAAGAAACTGAAGATTTCACAGGGAAATATTGTATTTGAGGTAACCGATCGTCGTGCTATTGTTGATAAGTACAATGTCGCTATTGTAAAGCGTGATATCAACTTCTCTAACGATACTTATAACGAGGCATTCAATAAGTTTAGCCAGTTTATTAGTGAAAACTCTACCATCGAGGCGATGGAAGAAAATGCAGCTAAGAATGGTTACAACGTTTTAACCCGTGCAAATGTTTCAAATGCAGTTCACACGATTGCTGGTATCCGTGGAACACACGATGCTTTGAAATGGGTGTTTGATGCTAAGCCTGGTGCTATCTCTCAACTCTACGATCGTTGTGGTGACAATGACTATATGCTTGTTGTTGCCCTTGATAAAATTCACGAGAAGGGATATGCTGATTTCGAGTCTGTTAAGGAGACTTTGAGACCTGAGGTTATGAATGATAAGAAGTTCGAGATCTTGTCAAAGAAGTTTGAGGGTGTTAAGAGCATTGCAGATGCAAAGAAGCAGAATGCTCGTGTTGATACCGTTCGTTTCATTACATTCAGTAGTCCCGTTTTTGTTCCTTCTACTGTTGCTAGCGAGCCCGCACTTAATGGTGCTGTTGCTGCTACAGAGAAAGGTAAGTTGAGTCGTGTTGTAAAGGGTAAAGCTGGTGCTTATATGTTCCAAGTAGTTGACAGAAAGAATCGTGAGGGCGCTAAGTTCGATGAGAAGCAGATGCTGTTGCAGCTGCGTCAGCAGAATATGCCTAACGTTCAGATGTTGTTACAGGACCTTTACGAGAAGGCCAATATCGAGGATAATCGCTATCTGTTCTTCTAAGTAATAGATAGAATTAGTTATAAAAAGCTGCCGTCAGGACTTGAGGTTTTGACGGCAGCTTTTTTATATAAGGCTCCAGTCTTCCGTGTGATTAATGTCTGGCATGAGTTCTCCTGGTCTTTTTACAATGGTGATTACGTCAAATCTCCATGGACCATTTAAGTGATGCGATTTTACATAGTGGTTGATTGCCATTCTTAGGTTCTTTTGCTTATTGTAGTTGACTGCTTGTTCTGGTTCTATAAAGTCTCTATTTCTTCTCGTTTTTACTTCTACGAATACAATACAATCCCTTTGTTGCGCAATAATATCGATATCCTTATGACTGGAGTGCCAGTCACGTTCCAGTATGGCGTATCCCTTCTCTCTTAGGTAGGCTGCAGCTAACTCTTCTCCCCATTTACCTAGGGTTATGTGCTCAGGTGTTAGTCTTGGATTTGTCATCCTTCTGTTGGCCTGTTGTAGATAACCTTCGCATCTTTTAAGCGCGTCTTGCATCCATTCGTTCTCGCAGTTCGTGTTGCTTATAAGTCTCTTTAAAGCCATATATATCTTATAAGCTTCATCCATTCTTCCTTCATCCGTCCTGCGTTTGAGTACGTCGGTGGCAGTGAGAAACATCACTGCGGAAGTTCTAGCGTCTTTTACAGATGCATATAGTCTTCTGGCAGCTTCGTAGGCATCTTCAGTGTGTCCAGCTTTTCGTAGTTCTAAAATATCATTGGTTGTCATGCTGTTTCGTCTTTGTATTTCAATTGTTTAATATGATAAAAGCGCCGCTTTTCTCGAAGAATTGCGGCGCTTTTGTCTTCTTATAAGGCTTCATCATCAGGTCTTGTTGGTCTCTTTACGAGTTTCGGCAAATGCTTTTTCTTTCTTAGATAGTTTTCTTTGCGTATTTCGTAATCCTGCTGATGCTTCTCTAAATATCCGTCTGCCATCTTGTTGCTTATTTAAACTTTCCGTAAACCACATTGATGGTTATTGGATCGTTAGGATTGTTTTCTCCACCTACCAAGCGAATGCTAGATAGTGACATGTCGTGTTCCACACGAGTTAGGGTAGAGGATGAGTTTGAAGTCTTAACATTCACGGGTATCAGCAATACCTTGTTCCAGTTAGGATGTTTTGTCTCCCATGCTGCATCTTTTGCAATACCATCTGCTCTTACTTGCCATAAATAAGTAATCAGGTTTGATATATTGGTGAATGTGTAGGTGTTTGTGCTTGATGCAAACGATGTGTAGTACGATGTTTTGCCATCGGGAACATCATTATTCTCAAAATAGGAGATGAGACTATCCTTTTGAATCATAATGATGGTTTGTGGTATGCCCAGTTGGCGGCTGTCTGACGATTGGTTGTTCAGACGTTGGAACACAATCTTAGCTGCTAATAATGAGTCGTTCTGATGGTTCTCCTTAATGTCGGTAACAGGAAGCTCAACTTCTGTGAAGAGTCCAGCTGGAGATTTGATATATGTGTGAGTGTTCTCTTCTGCCAGATTTTTTATGACGTTCTTGTCATTTATAATATGGCTAGTTTGAAGAACCTCTTTGGTTCCGGCTAGTGTTAGAATACCACTGGTTACTGCAGTATCAGCATCGATACGATAGTGTACTCTTAATCCTATATTTGAAATCTTAGAATGAAATCCCACACCATCTGTCATCTCAAAGTAGAAGCCAGGGCAAAGGTTATGGATGAATGAGTATGAGTTCTTGAAATATTCTGGATGATCATAGTAATTACGCATCAGGTATGTGCCATAGTTGTTGTAGGTTACACCATTCTTTGTGTATGGCTCGTTTAGCGTAATACGTATGTGGTTCAAATAGTTTGATTCATTGCGCACACTATCTTCTTCCATTAAATTCTTATATGTGAAGACCTTGCTTTTGTTCAGTCCATCAGCAAGGATTTGGTTGTGGCTCACAGGATCATAGTTTGAGTAATACTTCACGCCTTCCTCCATGGGATTAGCTAGTTCTCGAACACGCATCTTGACGGCAGTCAAACTGTCGTTGTTATTGTATGCAGATTCAATATAAATTAACAGTTCGCATGAGTCTGCAGCTGCTCGCCCATTGTCTCTTCCAACAATTTTGTTTTCAGGTGAGATGTATGTATGTTCTAACAGGTGAAACTGCGTAGTGAATTCACTTCTAACTTCAGCGCCTGTTTCTGGATCTTTTACCTTTCCAAGGTAGAAAGAATTACTCAGCGAAAGAACAGAATCTGCAACATATGTGCGTGAAGTGGCATGAAATGCGGCATCGACAATAGAGAGATTGTCGTTCTCGTCAGTCAGCGATCCGCCAAGTGTCACTGTACTTTCATCACAAGAAGAAATGGCTATTGCTACGAATGTAGCGCCAGCCATGTACTTAAAAACGTTCATCATTTTTATTGTATGATGTTATTATCAATTTATTATTCCACCGGATCTGGATAAATCTGATCATAGAAGCTTTCGTATGCGTCAGCAAAATCTTCTGTGAAGGGCAACAGCGGAATTTCTTTTTTCTTAGTGTATTTGATCAGTTGCGCATTGGCATCTTCGCTAGCCTGAATGACACCATCGCTATAATCAATAGCAAGCTTTCCTAACTCCACGAAGTCAAATTTGTCTTTGTATCCAGCCAGCAGTTCAGCTTTAGCCTCTCTGAATTCCAGACATTTCTTGAAGTTTGTACCCAAATCATTTTTTAAGCCCTTGGTAAACAATGAGGTAACAATCTTTGTATTGGCAAAAGAGGGCTCATCGTGGTAAGCTGTTTTTACGTACAATGGAACTACGGCACTCATCCAACCCTGGCAGTGAATGATGTCTGGTACCCAACGCAGTTTCTTGACGGTCTCGAGTACGCCTCTTGCAAAGAAGATGGCACGTTCACCATTATCAGGATAATCCTCTCCAAGCTCGTCTGTAACCATCTGGCGTTTAGAAAAATAATCGTCGTTGTCGATGAAATATACTTGAACGCGGCTAGACTGAATGCTTGCGACTTTAATAATTAGGGGATGGTCGGTGTCGTCAATAATGAGATTCATACCAGAGAGTCTGATCACTTCATGAAGCTGACCTCTGCGCTCATTGATATTTCCCCACTTAGGCATGAACGTACGGATTTCATGGTTCTTCTCTTGCATTGCTTGAGGAAGAGCACGTCCCATGAGCGATAGATTCGTATCAGGAACGTAAGGAGCAATCTCCTGGTTGATAAAAAGAATCTTTTTCTTTGCCATTACTATTTGATTATTTCCATGCAAAGGTACGAAAAAAAATCTTAAAAGACGCATTAAAAGGTCTTATTTTATGAAAAAGTGACATTTGAGAGGCTATTTTTTAGTCTTTTTTTTCCATATTTGCAAAAATTGTTGTTACTTTGCACCGCAATTTACGCCATGATATGAATTTTGGTGATTAAAGATATACAATATTGATGAAAGTTTTAAGTAAAATTGTTGACCTGCAAAACGAACTTTTTGAGGCGAGAAAGCAGGGACACTCTGTCGGATTAGTTCCCACGATGGGAGCATTGCATGAGGGTCATGCATCGCTTGTGCGCCGTAGTGTTAAGGATAACGATGTAACAGTGGTATCAGTATTTGTAAATCCTACTCAATTCAACGATAAAAATGACCTTAAAAATTATCCGAGGGATTTAAAAGCTGACTGCGAATTGTTAGAGAAATGTAAGGCTGATTACGTCTTTGCTCCCGAAGTGGAGGATATGTATCCAACTCCCGATACGCGTCAGTTCGAGTATCCTCCAGTATCTACTGTTATGGAGGGCGCACATCGTCCTGGCCATTTCAACGGAGTGTGTCAGGTGGTAAGTCGTCTTTTTTACATAGTTCGTCCAGATCGGGCTTATTTTGGTGAGAAAGACTGGCAGCAGATAGCTGTCGTGAAGGCAATGGTCAAGCATCTGGACCTGAGGGTTCAAATCGTGGAATGTCCGATTGTTCGTGATGACGATGGATTGGCTCGTTCCAGCAGAAATACATTGTTAAAACCAGAAGAACGCGCTATCGCTCCTAGAATCTATGAAGCATTGAAGGACAGCGTTGTATATAGCAAGACTCATTCGTTGAAGGAAACACATGATTATGTGGTTGACTCGATTAATGCTGTTGATGGACTTGACGTGGAGTACTTCTCTATCGTAGATGGTAATACGCTTCAGGACCTTGTTGATTGGGATTCTTCTGATTATGTAGTAGGATGTATTACTGTTTATTGTGGCAAGACCCCCATTCGCCTTATCGACCATATAAAATATAAAGAATCATGATGATAGAAGTATTGAAGTCAAAGATACATTGTGCTCAGGTAACGGAAGCGAACTTGAACTACATGGGTAGTATCACTATCGACGAAGCTTTGCTTGATGCAGCCAATATGATTGCTGGCGAGAAAGTACAGATTGTTGATAATAACAATGGTGAGCGCTTCGAGACATATATCATAAAGGGTGAGCGCGGTAGTGGTTGTATTTGTCTAAATGGTGCCGCTGCACGAAAAGTTCAGGTTGGAGATACTGTCATCATCATTTCGTATGCGTTGATGGATTTTGAAGAAGCAAAGACTTTCAAACCGACAGTTGTTTTCCCAAAGGACAATAAGTTGGTTTAATCTTGTAAAGTTATATATAAAAACGGCGGATCTTCTTGATGAAGTCCGCCGTTCTTTATTAGTTAATTAAGCTGTTGCTTGATAAAGTTTTCGAGTTCTACGCCTCTTAACTCTTTTGCTATGATTTTTCCATTGTTGTCTAAAACCATAGTGAATGGAATTGCTCTTACTTGGAATCTTTTTGCTGGTTCAGATTGCCACCCTTTCAAATCGGAAACTTGTGGCCATGTGAGTCCCATGCTTTTGATGGCTTTTTTCCATTCATCTGCATCCTCATCAAGAGAAATACCAATGATGCCTAAGCCTTTTGGCTGATAGTCCTTGTATAGCTTCACAATGTTGGGCATTTCCCTGCGACATGGGTTGCACCATGAGGCCCAGAAGTCGAGAACTGTTATCTTATGTTTACTAACCTCGCTCATGATGCTCAGTGGTGCTCCATCGGGTGTAGTCAGTGTGAAATCTTTAATTTCTTTTCCTACTGCTAGATCCTGATAGGCCGATATACGCTCTCTTAACTCTTTGATAAGCTGGCGCTTTTTGAATTTTTCAGGCATCTTCTCAATCAGTTCAGAAGCCTTCTCTGGTGTAAGTGCCTCTTCGTTGATGGGAATGTTGACTACTAGGTAGTAGCCAAATTCATTGTCGATATTGTCAGAAGCAAGTTCAAGAATTTTGTCAAGCATTTCTTTCTGCAGATTCTTGTATTGCTGGAATATGGCCATCTGCTGCGCTTCTGTCATCTCGTCAGGTTTTGCCGTCATCATCAACTCTTCAGCTTTCTTCGCATATTCAGTGTTGATATCCTCGAAAATCTGCAATCCATCATTGGCTTTAGTTCCTGATACCTTAGAATTACCATCAGCAGAGAAATGAATCTTGATGGTTCCAGGTTCTTTGAAGAACGATACCGAATTCATAGATGCGGGTGCTCCTAGCAAATAGAGGGCGGCCGAATCTACTTCTCCTTCGTATTCGAACTTACCATTACTGATGGTTAGCGTGTCGGTTGGATTACCAAAGGCGTCAACAATAAACAGTGTGTCTCCGTCAGACATTCCTTCAGTAGTTCCCTCAATCTTATAACTGTTTGAGTGACATGCTGAAAAGAAAAGGGCTAAACTAGTTAGCCCAATAGATAATTTATGAATCTTCATACAATATTATTATACTAGATATTGATCGCTGATGCTCTCGTTTGCAATCACGCGGCGAATAGTCTCGGCGAACATGTCTGCAACTGAGATCTGCTTAACCTTTGCGCAACGCTGAGTGTAAGGAATTGAATCGGTAAATACAATTTCCTCAAGAGCAGACTCTTGAACTCTTTCACTAGCAGGTCCGCTCATCACGCAGTGCGAAGCACAGGCTCTAACGCTACTTGCGCCGGCAGCCATCATTAGATCGGCAGCCTTAGTGATGGTACCAGCGGTGTCAACCATATCGTCGATGATTACAACGTTCTTACCTTCTACGTCACCAATGATTTGCATAGACTCTACTACGTTTGCTCTAGCACGAGTCTTGTTGCAGAGAACCAGTGGACAACCAAGATATTTGGCATATGTGTTAGCGCGCTTTGAACCACCGACGTCAGGAGATGCAATGACCATTTCCTTTAGCTTCAAACTCTGTAGATAGGGGAGAATAACGCCTGACGCGTAGAGATGATCTACGGGAACATCAAAGAAACCTTGAATCTGATCTGCGTGCAAGTCCATCGTGATAACACGGTTAACTCCTGCGGTGCTAAGAAGATCGGCTACGAGTTTCGCACCAATTGAAACGCGTGGCTTATCTTTTCTGTCTTGACGCGCCCATCCAAAATAGGGGATAACAGCATTGATGGTACGGGCAGAAGCACGTTTTGCTGCGTCAATCATAAGCAACAGTTCCATCAAGTTGTCACTAGAGGGAAATGTGCTCTGCACCAAGAATACATCGCGACCACGAATTGATTCTTCGTAAGACACTGCGAATTCTCCGTCAGAGAACTTTGTCATCTGCATTTTACCTAAAGGGCAACCCAAACTTTGACAGATTTTTTCAGCCAGGTACTTAGTTGCTGTACCTGAGAATACCATGTAGGAGTTTTGTGTACTCATTTTTTTATTGTATAATCGAAAATTAACTTACTGCCTTTTGTAATTTCTGGAAATGTGTGATCAGCTCTTTGAAGTCTTGACCATGATGAATACTAAATCTATTCCATATATCACCACAAATCACAACTCCGCCAAAGCCAAGATCTTTCATTTCTTTTATATTATCCAGGCATATACCACCCATAGCGTATACATGTCTGTCAATTAATCCTTTCTTCGACGCATTTCTCAAACTTTCCATGTCGAGTGTCTGTTTGTCGTCAGGATTACTATTGCTATCAAAGATCGTCTTCAGGAAAACATAATCGTTGCGCTTTTTGGCATCATGAAGTTCTTCAATGCTATGGCATGTACAACTTGTATGTCCTTTGTATCCTTCAGGCTTTTCAATATCTGCAGCGTCAAGATGAATGCCGTGCAGCCCATATTCTTCTTTCAGGTAGAAATGGTCGTGAACAGTAATCTTTTTATAATAGTCTTCAGAGAGAAGGGTAAGAAGCCGTTCAGAATAAACTGGTTCTGAACCGGGCTTGTATAGATGCAGATTCTCCATGCCTTCTTCAAAAAGACTTGTCAGAATCTTGTCTTCTTCCACGAAAAACGTGGCTCTTGTAAGGATGATAAGCTTCATCTTTTAAGCCATTATTTTATTACGTTATAAAGAATTTGCTGTTTTGCGATGCAAAGTTACTAAATAAAATCCGTATTGAGTAATATTTCAAGTTTTTTTTTGTTTTTGTTCTTTATCTTTGGATTTTCTACAGATGTATATCAATAAATACACATCTTTTAATTGTTGAAGTGGATAACCTGCACTTTTTATTATTATCTCACAATTTTACCCTGAAGAACGTTGTTTTTTGATTCAACGTTTTTCAGGGTAAAACACGCAGACAAGACAATCGCATCTTGTCTTTCTTAGTTTCCAATACCCGAGAAACCCATGAAGGCGAGGCTAAGCAGGCCGGCTGTGACTAGTACGATAGCCATACCTTGCATGCCCTTGGGTACGTCGTTTAGTGCCAACTGTTCGCGAATGCCGGCAAACACGGTTAGAGCTAGGCCAAAGCCAATTGCCGTAGATAGGGCATACATCACAGAGTGAGCCAAAGACATTTCTTTCTGAATAACTAGGATGGCGACACCCAGCACGGCACAGTTAGTAGTGATAAGTGGCAAGAAGATACCCAATGCCTGATACAGAGTTGGAGAAACTTTCTTCAGTACAATCTCTATCATCTGAACAAGTGAGGCAATGACTAGAATGAAAGCAATAGTTTGCAAATACTCTAGATGGAAGGGTACTAGCAGGTAGGATTGTACCAACCATGTGACTAATGTGGCCAGAACCATAACAAAGGCTACTGCTGCCGACATTCCCAATGAGGTGTCTATCTTTTTAGAAACGCCCAAGAAGGGGCATATGCCCAAAAACTGCGCCAACACAATGTTGTTGACAAAGACAGCACTTATGAAAATCAGTAAGTATTCCATATTCTTGTAATATCTTTATTGAAAATTATTTCCTTGCAGCAATGCTAAAAGGGATATATATTATCGTTCTGTTATTTTTCTGACTAATGCAATAAGATAGCCTAAAGTTATGAATGCACCAGGAGCCAAGACGAATAGCAGAATGTTGTATTGCTCGGAGATGATAGTGTAGCCGAAAAGAGAGCCTGCACCTAGCAATTCTCGAACCATGCCTAACAAGGTAAGTGCCAGCGTGAATCCTAGTCCAATGCCAATACCATCGAAAAGCGATGCCAGTGGCGTGTGTTTGGATGCAAAGGCTTCAGCGCGCCCCAGAATGATGCAGTTGACAACAATAAGTGGTATGAATAGTCCTAGTGCCTTATCGATAGCAGGCAGGTAGGCCCGAATGGTCATCTGTAGGATGGTGACGAAGGCTGCAATCACAACGATGAATACAGGTATGCGAACCTTGTCGGGCGTTATACTTTTTAGGCACGAAATGACCACATTGGTGCATATAAGAACAACCATGGTAGCTAAGCCCATTGAAAGACCATTGATGGCTGAAGACGTGGTGGCAAGTGTAGGACACATGCCAAGCATCAGTACAAAGGTAGGATTCTCTTTGATGATGCCATTCTTGATAATTTGTATAGCTTTCATTTCACTTATTCCTTCTTATCTTTAGTTTGTGGAGTGGCTGCTGTTTCTTCATCGATAGACATTGTTTTATAAGCACGATAGGCATTGTTGACAGCTAAAAGAAATGCTCTACTTGTAATGGTAGATGCAGTAATAGCATCTATGGTACCACCGTCCTTTGATACCGTGAGAGGCTTAGCGGGGGATAGACCAATGATGGAGCTTTTTTGTCCACTTTGAAACCACTCAGTGACCTTGGCGCCTAGTCCAGGCGTCTCGGCATGTTCTAAAATTGTGTAGCCCAAAATTTTGCCCTGGTTATTGAATCCTACCAATACACGCAGCTTGCCGCCAAAGCCATTGGTGGTGCTTTCCACAGCTGCACCAAGCTCATTTTGATAAACTAAGAATAGTTGCGGTTTGCCACTATCGTCGGTTTGCTGAACTGTGTCTGTGCGGCTGACGCAGATGTCGTCTGCCTGCATCACTGCCTTGATGCCATCGGCTAAAGCCTTCTGCTGCTGTAAGGCAATAGGTTCACTGGTTATATGGTTTACACTGGCTAGTACGATGCTCATAATAATAGCAACTCCCGTAAGTACCAGCACCATATTTATTAATGATGATTCAAGCTTTCTCATTTCTTGATCTCCTCTCCGAATCTTTTTGGTTTCATGTAATTGTTGATGAGTGGTGTGAAGGCATTCATGATAAGAATGGCAAATGACATGCCCTCAGGATAGGATCCCCAATTGCGGATAACAATGGTGAGCAGACCGATGCAAACACCATATACAAGCTGACCACGGGCGGTCATTGGAGATGTAACATAATCAGTGGCCATGAAGATGGCACCAAGTAATAGCCCGCCACTTAGAATGACGGTAGTCGGGTCTGCGTAAATCGGGTTAATAATATGCATTACCGTGCTGAATAAGAAAACCGTTGCAATGATGCTGACGGGAATATGCCAGGTGATAATGCGTCGCCATAACATAAAGGCTAAACCTAACAAGAGGGCTAGTCCGCATATCTCACCGATGGTTCCTGCGCCACCGCCAATAGAATGGTTGCCTAGCAATAGGTGAAAAGCATCAGGTAACTGATCGAGTACGGCCGCATCGCCCGTTTGAATTGCCTGCTTCATAACGGATAGGGGGGTGGCACCAGTGATAGCATCTGTATATTGCCATAACTGGCCGGGCTGGGGCCAACTAGTCATCTGGGCAGGAAAGGCAACAAGCAGTACACAACGACCAACCAAAGCTGGATTGAATATATTATTACCGAGACCACCAAACGTCATTTTGGCTACACCTATGGCAAATAAGGCGCCGATAATAACAATCCAAATTGGTAGGTTAGATGGTAGGTTCATGCCTAGAAGAAGGCCTGTCAAAGCTGCTGATCCATCGAGAATGCTACATGTCTGGCGGCCCATTACATACTTGGCGATGAACCACTCGAAAAATACACATGCTATAACACTGGAAAGGCAAACGACAATAGAGCCAATGCCAAAATAAACAAACGATACCAGCAAGGCAGGTATTAGCGCGATGATGACACCATACATATTGCGCTCTACGGAATCATTTCCGTGAGCATGTGGCGAAAGAGATACTATAAGTTGTTTCATTTTATTTGTCTTGATTTAATGATACCCATAACGGTGCTCTTACCTAAGCGGATATTGTCCAGCAACGGACGATGCGCAGGACACGTGAACTGACACGAACCGCATTCTATACAACTGACGATGTCGTTGCGCTCGGCACGTTCCCATTCCTTGAAAGCTGAAAGCTTTGCCAAAAGATAGGGTTCAAGTCCCATCGGACATGCGGAGACACATTTGGCGCAACGGATACAGGGGGCAGGTGTCCGACGACGAGCTTCATCGCCCGAGAGGACTGTTACTGCATTTGTACCTTTGCAGATAGGCACCTCGGTAGAAGTGAGTGCTTTACCCATCATAGGTCCACCAGCCAAGACTTTGTTGTCGTCTTCCGGCATCCCTCCGCATAGATTTATCAGTTGTAGCATAGGAGTACCTATACGCACTAGATAGTTTGCAGGTTTCGATAGCTTTTTACCTGTAACAGTCGTATAGCGTTCGATAAGTGGTTTGTGTTTCATAACTGCTTCATATACAGCGTAAGCAGTACCAACATTCTGAACTATTGCTCCAACGTTGACGGGGATGGCTGGCGGTGCTGGTACTTGGCGCCCAATGACTGCGTCAACCAACTGCTTTTCGCCTCCCTGGGGATAGCGTTGCTGTAGAGGTACTACCTCAACCTTGTAATCTGAGTTACAGAACACTTCGTTGCATTTTTGCTTGAGAAGCTTGATAGCTGCGGGCTTGTTAATTTCAATGCCAATATAGCCTCGTGTCACCTTGGCTGCTTTCATTAACAATTCCAGTCCTACAAGTATCTCATCACTATGCTCCATCATCAGACGGTAATCGGCTGTTATATAGGGTTCGCACTCTACGGCATTAATTATCACACACTCGGCCTTGGCTTTTGGTGGCGGACAGAGTTTGATAAATGTCGGGAATCCTGCTCCACCCATACCGGTGACACCTCCTAACTTGATTCGATTCACAATCTCCTCGGGCGTCAGCTCAGGATGGTCTTTCACTAATTCTAGTTTTTCTGTTCGGTCGATAGAAGGTTCCCATTCGTCACCTTCCACGTTGATAAAAATGGCAGGTTTGCGATAGCCTGTGGCATCAATGGCGGTATCTATTTTGAATACGATGCCACTGACTGATGAATAGATGGGAGCCGACACAAAACCACCAGCCTCGGCTATTAACGTACCGACCTTAACAAAATCTCCCTTCTTGACAACAGGCTTGGCTGGAGCACCGATATGTTGCGACAATGGAAAGATGGCTTGTGTGGGCAATGGGGCTGACTGGGTTGGCACTTCGTGGGTCAACTTGTTCTCATCCGGGTGAATACCACCTATGCTGAATGTCTTAATTTTCATGCTTCTACCTCCTTTTTTACTTCTGTGTTCTTGGGTAATGGGAAATTGACAGCTTGGATGGCCTTTGTAGGACAAATAGCTACGCACTTCTTGCAGAGACGACATTTCGTGAAGTCAATGTAGGAGAGGTTTTCTTCTATGGTAATTGCTTCGAACTGACACTCTTTTGCGCATTTGCCACAACCAATACAGGCGGATTTGCAAGCCTTCATGGCAATTGCGCCTTTGTCACGATTGACACACGAAACAAAGACTCTTCGATTCTTTGGGCCCTTCTTGCGTAATTCGATGATATGTCGAGGACAAGCTTTGACGCAAGCACCACATGTCACACATTTATTTTCGTCAACTTCGGGCAGACCGGTTTCTTTATTCATGTGGAGGGCGTCAAACTGACAAGCATTTACACAATCGCCACACCCCAGGCACCCATAGCCGCAGGCGGTCTCGCCTGCACCACAGGCATTCATTGCGGCACAGGTGCGCAGACCGACATATTGAGAGATTCGAGGACGATTCTCACATGTTCCGTTGCATCTTATCACGGCAACTTGTGGCTCACCATTTGCAACAGTCATGCCGAGGAGATTTGCTACTTGCGACATGACTTCGGCACCACCCACAGGACAACTGATTCCTTCGATGCTACCTTTGTCAGACTCTTTGACTAGAGCTTCGGCCATGGCGTTGCAACCTGCAAATCCACATCCACCACAGTTGGCTCCTGGTAGCAACTCGTTGACGCGGGCAATGCGGGGATCTTCGAAGACCGCAAATTTCTTAGAGCAGACAAATAGTACGATGGCTGCAACAAATGCGATGCCTCCAAGTATAACGACTGCTATAATAATTGAATTCATAAAGTATAAATTATTAGTGTTATAGTTATTTGTTTTTTAGGTATGTTCAATGTAGAATGTCGCGAAATTGGCCACTTTCTTTCGATATAGCCATAGGATGCCGTAGTAGGGTACAAGTGCACTCAGAGATAGTAACGAGGCTAGTCCTTCGCTGGTGTGTTGCCACAAAAGCAGTGACAAGATGACTAAGAGCAGGAGTAATGGTAGGATAAATCCAAGAAACAAAGCCTGAAAGGCCATTCGACGTGTGGTATACACCACAACGGAATCGCCAGCTTGATAGGTTGTTGACTGAACATCGAAGACGTCGATGATTTTCTCCTTTGACTCAGAAACCTGGCAATGGGATGAAATCTGACAAGTTGCACAGGCTGACTGCTGTACAATCTTAACCCTTACATGGGTGTCAGAGGTCGATAATACGGTGCCTTTGTGGCGTACTATTTCTTCCATATTGAGGGCAAAGATACAATAAAATCAGAATTAAGACGAAGAAAATAATGTCTTTTTTAAATATTTTCCGCATTTATTTGCAGATACAATTTTTTTTTGATATTTTTGCAGTGATATTTGATAGAAAAGCATATGAAAGCAACAGAAAACACCATGCAGCAAATCCAACGAGCTATTAGGAAAATAGCTGAGAAGTTCCCAGTAAATGACGAGGCAGCTTTGCTGACAGATATTCATATCCGCGTATCGCAGGATACAGGTGAATTGTTGGCTTTTGATGATGACGACAATGAGATTACACGTTGCGTAGTTGAGCAATGGATAGATAATAAGGATGATGATTTCTATGAGGCCATCGCAAAGGATATCCGTCAATGCATTAGTCAACAAAAAGAGATGGTGGAGAACTTGTCGATTCTGAAACCATATTCTTTTGTGTTGGAGAATGATGATTGCGAACATATTACAGAGTTGTATGTTGTTGACGACGATACCGTGATAATTGATCCTAACCTGATGGAAGGATTGGATGAAGAACTGGATAACTTTCTGGCAGAACTTTTAAAAAACTAAACTGTAGCCTTATATCTGATGACAGATACATCAACTGACATATCTTCATCGTGGCTCTTGCGTCTGAACAGTTGGCGTGAGGATCATATTAGCGAGCGCATGCTTGTGCTCGTTTTAGCTTTCTTGGTAGGCTTGCTAGCTGCGGTAGCAGCCTTTGTACTTCACTCTATCATTCGGCAGATTGGTCATTTCCTGACCAGTTCTTTTAATTCAGAATCTTACAACTGGTTATATTTGGTTTATCCCGTTGTAGGTATCTTTCTAACGATGCTTTTTATAAAGTATGTTGTGAAAGATAATATCTCGCATGGTATCACTCGCATCTTATATGCAATCAGCTCGAATCGTTCGCGATTGAAAGCACATAATACATGGACGTCGGTTCTGGCATCGGCTATCACTATTGGTTTTGGTGGCTCGGTGGGTGCAGAGGCTCCGATTGTGCTAACGGGTTCCGCCATCGGTAGTAACCTGGGAAAAGTGTTCGGGCTTGACCGTAAGACTATGATGCTGCTTGTGGGCTGTGGTGCTGCAGGTGCCATAGCCGGCATTTTTAAGGCTCCCATTGCCGGTTTGGTTTTCACACTTGAGGTATTGATGATAGATTTGACAATGGCCTCATTAATGCCTATTCTGGTGTCTTGTGTTACAGCCACTTGTTTTACTTATATATTAAGTGGTGGAAATGCTCTATTTACATTCCATCTTGATGAAGAATGGACGGTTGAACGTATTCCTGCTTGCATTTTCTTGGGTGTGTTCTGTGGACTTGTGAGTCTCTATTTTATTAGAACCATGAGCTTTTGTGAGGGCATCTTCGCAAGATTGAAGAACCGTACGTATGTTAAATTGTTGTTAGGAGGCGCGCTGCTGAGCGGGCTAATCTTCTTGTTTCCGGCATTGTTTGGAGAAGGTTACGATTCTATTAATTTGTTGATTAATGGTACTGACGAGGCCGACTGGGATGCCATCTTGAATAACTCGTTGTTTTCTGGACATAGTCATTGGCTGATTATATACATAGCATTGGTTTTGTTGACAAAAGTCTTTGCTACATCTGCAACGAATGGTGCAGGTGGTTGTGGCGGTACTTTTGCTCCCAGCTTGTTTGTGGGATGCTATAGTGGCTTCCTTTTTTCACGTCTGTGGAATATCTATCAGGTTGGTGTTCATGTACCTGAAAAGAACTTTGCACTGATGGGCATGGCCGGTGTTATGTCTGGCGTAATGCATGCACCACTGACGGGTATCTTTTTGATCGCAGAACTTACGAGTGGATATAGTCTTTTCCTGCCCCTGATGATTGTATCTGTCAGCTCGTTCTTGACGATTAATATTTTTGAATCGCACAGCATTTATAGTGCACGACTGGCAAAAGAAGGTAAACTGATTACGCATCACACCGATCACGCTGTGCTGACACTGATGCAATTGAGTAGTGTTGTAGAGAAGGATTTTTTATCGGTGGAACCTGATACAGAGTTGAGAGACATCGTCAATAAAATAAGTCGTTCTCATACCAGTGTCATACCCGTGCTTGATGCCGGTGGTATGTTGCAGGGTGAGATAGACATAACCAAGATACGCAATGTAGTATTTCGTATCGAACTTTACCATCATTTTACTGCTCGACAGTTGATGCAGGAGCCTGCTGCTGTATTAAGTGACCAATCGCCAATGACCGATGTAGTGAAAGTGTTCGAGCAGACACATGCCGACTGGCTACCTGTACTCGACAACGAGGGCCGTCTTGATGGGTATATTTCGCGTCAACGCCTGTTTACACAGTACAGAAAGATGGTGGCAGATATGAGTGAGGAATAGCATGACAAAAGAAGATTTAAGAATCGTTTTTATGGGTACGCCCGAATTTGCGGTAGAGACCCTTCAAACTTTGGTTGAAAACAACTATCAGGTGGTGGCTGTCGTGACACAGCCAGACAAACCAGTAGGGAGGCATGGCTCGGTTCTGCAGCCATCGCCAGTAAAGCAATACGCTCTCAGTAAAGGACTGCCTGTGCTGCAGCCTGAGAAAATGAAAGATCCCAGTTTCATCGAACAGTTGAAAGGGTATCATGCCAATTTGCAGGTGGTGGTAGCCTTCCGTATGTTGCCAGAGGTGGTGTGGGCTATGCCTGAATATGGTACGTTTAATGTTCATGCTGCGCTGCTGCCTCAATATCGTGGTGCCGCACCTATCAACTGGGCTGTTATCAATGGTGAAACCAAAACAGGAGTTACGACCTTTTTCTTAGATCACTACATAGATACAGGACGTATTATTGAACAAATGCCTTTTGATATTCCAGACGATGCAGATGTTGAGTATGTATATGACGGGCTGATGCATCTAGGCGCGAAAATATGTCTAAGTACTCTGAGTAAGATTGTGGATTCAAATGGTCATCCTGCAGCTTGCGATCAATCTTCTTTGATCGAGACTGAGTTGAATCATGCCCCAAAGATTTTTAAGGAAACCTGTATGATTGATTGGAATAAATCATGCAAAAAGATATATGATTTTGTTCGCGGACTATCACCTTACCCTGGCAGTTGGACAACCATGACAGATGGCGAAGGACACGAAACCGTGATGAAAATATATAAGACTCGCAAAACCAATCTTCCCACCAAAGGAAACGTGGGACAATTAATAGCAGATAAAAAGCACTTGTATGTTTGTTGCGAAGATTTCCTGCTACAAATTGAGGAATTGCAATTAGCTGGTAAAAAGAGAATGGAAGCTACGGCCTTTCTCAATGGGGTGAAAGATATAGAAAAATATTTTGTTCGTTAGTATAATATTTATATGGGTCAGTACGTTATGATAATAAAAACGATCAATAAAAACATAATATATTGGCCTATGCAAATATTTACTCCCGAAGAAATGAACCCCAGTGAGAAGGTGATTAAACTCATTAAACAGATAGCTTATACCTATCGCGTAAATAACAAAGAGGCTTACTGCCTGAATTAAATTTAAAAACATTTAAACTAATAGTAAGAAATGACCATTGTTTCACCTTCAATGCTCTCTGCTGATTTCCTGCATTTGGAACGCGACATTCAGATGATTAATCGTTCTGAAGCCGACTGGTTGCATGTTGATGTGATGGACGGCATGTTTGTTCCTAATATCTCTTTCGGTTTTCCTGTTATCGAGGCAGTTGCCAAGGTATGTACAAAACCTTTGGATGTGCATTTTATGATTGAACGTCCTGAGAGGTATATCAGCCAAACGGCGAAACTAGGTGCAATGATGATGAATGTACATCAAGAGGCTACGGTGCATTTGCATCGCACCATTCAGGAGATACATGATGCAGGTATGAAAGCTGCAGTGACCCTGAATCCATCAACACCTGTTTCGGTGTTAGAAGATGTGATTTCAGAAGTAGAGATGGTGTTGTTGATGAGTGTTAACCCCGGTTTTGGCGGTCAGAAGTTTATTGAGAACACAATCAATAAAGTGAAACGATTGCGCCAAATGATTGACGAAAGTGGTAGTAGAGCTTTGATTGAGATAGATGGAGGTGTACAAAAAGAAACGGCACCACGTCTCGTAGCTGCAGGTGCCGATGTATTGGTAAGCGGCAGCTATATTTTCAAAGCTGCCGATCCCGAGTCTGTCATCAAAGAATTGAAGGCTTTATAAGTCTTAACTACAAGTTGCTATAGCTGAAGGGCAAGTTCCATTTTGTTTTCTTTCGCCATTTTACGCAAGTTAAAAATGGCGTAGCGCATACGTCCAAGTGATGTGTTGATGCTAACACCTGTGATCTCGGCAATTTCCTTGAAAGAAAGTTGCTGAAAGAAACGCATGTAAACTACCTCGCGCTGTGTGGCAGGAAGGGTGTTCATCAGTCGAGTAACATCATGCAGAACTTGCTCGTTGACCAATTCAGATTCACGACAATTGTCCATTATGGATGCTCCACGTAAGTTCTGTAGATCGTTTTCTTTGTTTGGTTCAACAAAATGATGGTTTTGCTGCTGACGATACCAATCCATCATTACGTTATGGGCAATGCGGCTAACCCAAAACTGGAACTTTCCAGTATCGGCGTAGTGTCCGCTTTGTAACTTCATGATAACCTTGACAAAGGTCTCTTGGAAGATGTCGTCTGCGATATCGTGATCGCGTACCACGAACATAATATATGTAAACAACTTGCTCTTGGTGCGATCTAATAATTCATCAAACGCACGATTATTGCCTTTAGCATAGAGCAGTGCCAACTGTTCGTCGGTAACTCCTTCAAATTTCTTCATATTGTTTTTATTTTAATAATGAAGTAATTTTGTTTCGATAGGCAATAATTTTTAGATTGATGAGTTATTAATAATGGTTTTATTGGGTACAAAAGTATATAAAAACTTCATAACAGCCAAACTTTTCGTTAAAAAAATCGCTTTTCTTTGATTTTTGAGGTAATTTTGCAGGCGATTATGAGATATTTCATCACATTAAGTTACGACGGAACTCGATTTCATGGATGGCAGGTGCAACCCAATGGAATTTCTGTGCAGGGAGAGTTGCAAAAAGCTCTGTCCCTTATTTTACGTGAAGAAATAGCTATCACTGGTGCAGGACGCACGGATGCAGGAGTTCATGCCTCGATGATGATTGCGCACTTTGATACGGTAAAAGAGTTTGACTGCCATCAGTTGTGTTACAAGTTGAATAGGTTGTTGCCTCAGGATATTGCTATCCAGCGGATAGAACCTGTTGACGAAGATTTGCATGCACGTTTTTCGGCTACATCGCGCACGTACCATTATTTCATTCATACATATAAGTCTCCTTTTTTACGTCATTATTCATGTGAAATGCATTATGAACTGGACTTTAAGAAAATGAATGAGGCTGCCATGATTCTGATGGAGTATGAAGACTTCGGCGCTTTTTGTAAGAGTCATTCAGATGTAAAGACGACCCTCTGTAAAGTAACTCATGCAGAATGGAAAGAACTTAAGGATGGAGAATGGCGCTTTGAGATAAGTGCGAACAGGTTTTTGAGAAATATGGTGAGGGCTGTCGTTGGAACATTAGTTGAAGTTGGTCGAGGCCGTCTTTCGCTAGATGATTTTCGTCACGTGATAGAAGGAAAACGTCGTACGGAAGCCGGAGAATCGATGCCTGGAAATGCCTTGTTTTTAGTAGATATCAAATATTAATATGTGGTTATTACTTGCATTCATGTCTGCAGCCCTTTTGGGTGTGTATGACTCTTTGAAAAAGAAAGCACTGAAGGATAATGCGGTTATTCCTATTTTGTTTCTTAATACATTGTTTTCGTCGCTTATATTCATTCCATTCATTGTTTTGAGCTATATGACGCAGTCGTTAGAAGAAACGCCTTTTCTGGTGGCTGCAGGAGGATGGGAATGTCATAAGTATATTGTACTGAAGGCCATTATTGTGCTTTCTAGCTGGGTATTAGGATATTTTGGCATGAAGCATTTGCCACTTACAATAGTTGGACCAATTAATGCGACACGACCTGTAATGGTGCTGATCGGTGCATTGTTGGTTTTTGGCGAACGTTTAAATACCTGGCAGTGGATTGGTGTGTCGCTGGCCATCGTCTCTTTTCTTTTGTTGAGCAGAAGCGGAAAAAAAGAGGGAATAGACTTTAAGCATGACCAATGGATTTATATGATTGTTGGCGCAGCAATACTGGGAGCCATAAGTGGCCTTTATGACAAGTATTTAATGGCACCCGTTGAAGCTGGTGGGGTAGGGCTAGACCGCATGATGGTACAGGCATGGTATAACATCTACCAATGCATCATGATGTTTGTGATGTTGATGTTGTTGTGGTGGCCTAAAAGAAAGGAAAACACCCCTTTTCACTGGGATTGGGCTATTATTGGCGTAAGCCTCTTTCTGTCAACGGCTGATTTCGTTTACTTCTATGCATTGTCACTTCCTGAGGCTATGATCAGTATTGTGTCGATGGTCAGAAGAGGTAGCGTGATAGTTTCGTTCTTGTGTGGCGCAGCGTTCTTCCATGAGAAGAACCTGAAAGCTAAAGCCGTTGATTTGGCCTTGGTGCTGTTGGGAATGATATTCTTGTATATTGGTAGTTAAACGAGTAAAAAAATCGTTTATCGTGCAAGTAATAGAAAAATAATTAGTACCTTTGCAGACAAATTAGACGGACTATTATGGTATACAATATTTTTAAAGGGCTAGGAATTGCGCTCGTAACCCCTTTTAAACAAGATGGCTCTGTAGATTACGACGCTATTTTGCGATTGGTTGACTATCAATTAGAGAACGGCGCAGATTTCTTTTGTATTCTAGCTACTACAGGAGAGACTCCCACACTGACACAAGAAGAAAAGTCAAAAATCAAAAATCTGATTGTAGATAGAGTGCAGGCTCGTGTTCCCATTTTGATGGGTTGCGGCGGTAATAACACAGCTGCTGTGATTGATGAGTTGAAAAATGGTGATTTTAAGGGCGTTGATGGCGTGTTGAGCGTTTGCCCATATTATAATAAACCTTCGCAGGAGGGACTTTATCAGCATTTTAAAGCCATAGCTGCTGCCACAGAACTTCCAGTAGTCCTTTATAATGTGCCTGGACGTACGGGTGTAAACTTGAAAGCAGAAACAACTGTTAGATTGGCACGTGACTGTAAGAATATTGTTGCTATTAAGGAAGCCTCCGGCAACTTGGAGCAGGTGGACGAGATAATCAAGAATAAACCTAAGGATTTTGATGTTATTTCGGGTGATGATGCATTAACCTTCCCCATGATATCGTGTGGTGCCGTGGGCGTTATCTCGGTTATTGGCAATGCGCTACCAAAGGAATTCTCTAAGATGATTCGTTTGCAAATGAAAGGTGAGTATGATCCTGCACGAAAGATACATCATCGATTTACGGATTTGTTCTCGCTGCTCTTTGTTGACGGCAACCCCGCTGGTGTTAAGGCAATGCTACACGAGATGGGTTTCATTGAAAATGTTTTGAGGTTGCCTTTGGTACCAACCAGGATCTCAACACTTCAACGTATGAGTGAAATAATGAAGGAGCTTAAAATCTAAGCTCCTTTTTTTATGACTCACTCGTTTTGCTGTGTTGATGGAATATAAAACAGAAATAGTTTTAAAGTGCCGCTATTCGTTCTGAATACTGGCACTTTTGTTTGCTAATAGTGCCACTATTCCGCCTTAATGGTGCCACTTTCGCGTCTTTCGACTTAAGTCGTGCGACCTGTTGACTTAAGTCGTGCGACCTGTTGACTTAAGTCGTGCGACCTGTTGACTTAAGTCGTGCGACCTGTTGACTTAAGTCGTGCGATCTGTTGACTTAAGTCGTGAGATCTGTTGACTTAAGTCGTGAGATCTGTTGACTTAAGTCGTGAATTAAAAAAGCGGCGCTTTTCAGTTACTAAAGCGTCGCTATTAGGTTGGAAAAGAGCTTCACTAAAATGATTCAACTAAAACTCCTAGCCAAAGGGCGAGGGGAGTACGCTCTTTGACTACGAAGAACATTGGTTATGTTCGCTTACTTTAGCTTCTTTAGTTCTGTTGATGCAGCAACAAAAGCACGTTGCCAATCTGTGTCAAGAGAGAACCGTGTTACACTCTCGGCATTGGAAAAGTAAAACAAAACTAATTCTTTCTCTGGGTCTTTGAAGAAGGGATTAGAATAGCTGACATCCATAAAGAGGTTTAGAACTTTAAGCTGATAGGATTTGGGCTGATTCTTAATGTCAACCAATGTTTTACAGTATAAATTGATAAACTGATATAAAGCGTATGCTTGATCATCGAGTACAGAGGCTGGAGCGTCTGGCATCAGCTCTTTCATCTTCATACCCATATAGTTTAAAGCATCAAGCTCAAATCTGTTCACGTCTTTAATGATCTGTGTCGAACGGGGATTATCTATGTGTTCTTGCGTGATTTTTTTTACTTCCGCATAGACCGCTTGCGCAGATGAGCTAATATAAGTTGTGAAAAGCAACGAACAAACTATTATTATCTTTTTCATATTATAACTGAGGATATTAATGTATTTTTGTAAGTGTAAGATGATGATCTATGCAAGGAGGCAGCTCATCTGGATAGTGAGTCACAAAGATGAGTGACTTATGAGGCCTCTGGCAAAACGTCTCAATGATGTCTTTGACCAACTGTTGGTTGTGTAAATCCAAACCATGCATGGGTTCATCGAGAATAAGAAGCTCAGGGTCTTTGACAAATGCACGCGCCAAAAGAACCATTCGTTGTTCTCCGCTCGACATCATCATAAATGAACGAGTGGCTAATTCCTCTATACCAAATAAACGCATCCACCACATGCATTGTTCGCGCTCTGCTTCATTTGGGCGTACATATAATCCAATGGTGTCTTTGAGACCACTAGCTACTACTTGTAGTGCGGGGAGACTGTGTTTGTAGGCACGATGCATTTCTGGTGATACGTATCCAATACGGCGTTTGATATCCCATATTGTTTCGCCGGATCCTCGTTGATTACCAAACAGTGTGATGTCGCATGCGTAAGCTTGAGGATTGTCGGCAGCAATGAGTGACAACAGAGTCGATTTGCCGGAACCATTGGAACCGGAAAGCGACCAACATTCCCCTTCATGAATTTCCCAATTTACGTTCTCCAGAATCTGACGATTTCCATAGCGAATGCCAACATCTTTCATCTTGACAACTAAGTTGGATGTAGATGTGTGTATTGGAGTTTGTAGATTCAAGAGTTCCTTTTTCTTTCTGTAGCTAATGCTCTGGGGATTAGAGTGAAACAGTTCTTTTTGTGTTGAATAGATAACCTCGTCAACATATTCAGGTATGTCTTCTGGTTTTGTAAGAAGAATGTAAAGCGTGAGATGCTCTTCTTTAACTAGTGAATAGAGCAGATTGCGCAACGAGTCTCTGGACTCAGCATCTAATCCAATGAAAGGATTATCAAGAATTAAAGTGCTAGGATGCGAAAGTAGCTGTTTCACCAATTGATACTTGCGCAACTCTCCGCTAGAGAGTAATATGACGTACTTATCAAGCTCGTCATTCATAGCAAACAATCTGTAGAGACGCTGTTGATAATTACGCCGTTCAGGATTGTCATCACCTGTAAGAAGGAAAGTCTGCTCAAGAATCCCCCCAACGGTAGGCGTCTCTTCGTCGATGTCGTGTTGGTTCCAGCGTTGCTGAAGATAATAAGCACGATCTGTAAACATCCCATATGAATCGCAGAAAGCCATGTACCGAACCCGATCACTGGCCAGTTGGCGACGAAGTTTATCTACAAATTGGGTTTTGCCGCTGGCATTAAAACCAACAATCGCTATGGTTTTGCCTTTTTCCATACTTTATCCTGGTTTTTATTCACAAAATCCTTCCATCCCTTATAGTGTGGTGCATCGGAAATGGGAGAGCGCATTTGAAGATAGTGACAATAGGCGGCTGCCAAGGCGTCGGTGGCATCCATGAATTTGCTCATTTCCTCTTGTTGTATATGAAGTAAACGCTGAAGCATGCCAGCCACTTGCTCTTTCGATGCATTTCCATTACCTGTCAATGCCATCTTTATCTTCATAGGTGCGTATTCATGAATGGGAACCCCATGTTTGATGGCTGCAGCAATGGCAACACCTTGCGCTCGGCCAAGTTTTAACATTGACTGAACGTTTTTTCCAAAAAACGGAGCTTCAATAGCCAATTCGTCTGGAAGATATGCATCAATGATACCCGTAACTCTCTCAAAAATATAGCCTAGCTTAAGATATGCATCGCCAAACTTGCGTAAGTCGATGATACCCATGGTAATCATTTGAGCTTTTCCGTCGCAGACTTTAAGTAAGCCATATCCCATGATATTTGTTCCAGGGTCAATTCCAAGTATAATTTTTTCCATTTCAATGTGCAAAGTTAGCTAAAAATTCCTGTATACTATAGTAAATTAGCTAAAATAATATGCTCATATTAAAAATCTTGTCTAAAAATTTGCGGAAATCAATTATTTGTCTTATTTTTGCAAAATAAATCCACACCATTAATTTATTAACGATGGATCAGGAAGGTAAATTTGAGTCACAAATTAACAGAAGTGACTATAAAATCTTAATTGTTGACGATGTCGTCAGCAATGTTCTTCTATTGAAGATACTGCTGTCTAATGAGAAGTTTCAGGTATGTACTGCAAACTGCGGAAATATGGCCATTGAGCAAGCGAAGGCAGAGAAGCCAGATTTGATTTTGCTTGATGTTATGATGCCAGATATTAGTGGTTTTGATGCTGCTATCATTTTGCGTAAGGATCCTGAAACAAAAGATATTCCCATCATATTTCTTACTGCACTTAATAACCCAAGTGACTTGGTAAAAGGTTTCCAGGTGGGAGCTAACGATTTCTTGACGAAACCCTTCAATAAGGATGAGCTGTTGGTTCGTGTGATGCACCAAATAGCACTTGTCGCTGCAAAGCGCATTATTCAAAAGCAAAATAGCGATTTGCAGGCGACTATCAAGAACCGCGATAAGATGTATTCGGTTATTGCTCATGACTTACGCTCGCCAATGGCGTCAATCCGTATGGTTTTGAACCTAGTGATGTCGGCTGTGACTCCAGATATTATTGGTCCTGAATTATTTGATTTGTTGGATAAGGCGAACAAAGAGTCGGAGGATTGTCATGACTTGCTGGATAATCTTTTGAAATGGACGAAAAGTCAGACCGGACGACTCAATGTCGTTCAGCAGGAATTGGATTTGAATGACATCATTCCAGGTGTCGTTGAAATATACAATATGATTGCCCTTACCAAGAAGATTAAACTGGTCTATACGGGTAGTAAAGATCCTGTCGTCGTTTTGGCAGATAACGATATGCTGAAAACTATTGTCAGAAACTTTATTTCTAATGCCATTAAGTTCAGTCCTGATGAGAGCACTATTGAGATTTCGATGAAACCTGAGGGTGAATTCGCCAAAATTAGCATCAAGGACCATGGTGTTGGTATAAGCCCTGATCGCATAGAAACATTATTCCATAAAGGTGAAACGACCTATGGAACCGATGGCGAAGAGGGTAGTGGATTAGGACTACAACTTTGCAAGGATTTTGCCACGAAAATTGGTGGAGACGTTATGGTAGAATCTGTATTGGGAGAAGGATCTACGTTTAGTGTTGTCGTTCCCCTAAAAAAATAAGATATCTGATAATTGACGATTGAAAAACATGCGCATGGTTAATTAATGTAAATACGGTGCAGTTTTTCAATTGTCAATTGTTTATATCAAAGAATTTTTGTACCTTTGCAAGCAAATTCAAGTAGCGCTTCTTTCCTAGAAGCGTTTTTTAAAATCAAACAAAACAAATTTTGAAATTAGTATATTAGTTTATGTATACAAAAGATGAACTCCAAAAGATGGATATACCTCAGTTGATGGAAATTGCCAACAACCTAGGTGTAAAAGTTTCTCAGGATGATAGTCTGGAAAAGGTTATCTATGACATTCTGGACAAAGCGGCTATTGATACCGCAAATAATACCAATGAGGCTCCGAAGAAAAAACGTACTCGTATTGCCAAGAAAGACACAGACAAAGTTTATACGGTAAAAGGAAACGAGGGAGAAAACTACGACTTGAAAAGCGGAAAGAAAACTGCCTCGGAAGCGCCTTCTCTTTTCACAGAGGAACAACCTGCTGCAGAGGAAACTCAAAGCGAAGAGAAATCTGCTCCCAAAAAGCGCGGTCGCAAGCCAAAAGTAGCTAAAGAGGAAATACAAGAAGCTACAGAAGAAGTGGCAGTGCCCGCAGAAGAACAGCCAAATGAAACGGTGGTTCCTGAGGAATCTATTGCAGAAATTCCTGAGGAAGCGCATATTGATTCAGACGCCTCGGAGATGTTGGATGAAGGCATGATTAATCAGCTACAAGAAAAAATGTCTCATCACGGATTGTTAGAGGATTTTGAAGTTGAGGATGATGACGTTTGGCCTGGTGACCCAGGCGATGGTACCGACTTTATTACAGTAGTCGATATTCCCATAGAAGATCAAGCTGCCATTCCAACATTGGATATGTTTGATCGCCCCATGATTCAACAGCCAGATACTTCATTCCCTTCAGCACCAACCGTTGCACCTCAAATCGAGAAATACGACTTTGAAGATATTATCAAAGGTAATGGTGTGTTGGAGATCTTGCAGGATGGTTATGGATTCCTCCGCTCCAGCGACTATAATTACCTTTCATCACCCGATGATATTTATGTTTCGCCACAGCAGATCAAACGTTTTGGATTGAAAACAGGCGATGTGGTAGAATGCACCGTTCGCCCTCCACAAGACAATGAGAAATATTTCGCAATGTCTAATGTGGAAATGATCAATGGACGCATACCTTCTGAAGTTCGTGACCGTGTTAGTTTTGAACATCTGACTCCACTTTTCCCTGAGGAGAAGTTTAACTTGTGTGGTGAAAAGGCTACAACAAATCCTTCAACTCGTATTGTTGACTTATTCTCTCCAATTGGTAAAGGACAGCGTGCATTGATTGTGGCACAGCCTAAGACTGGTAAAACAATCCTGATGAAAGACATCGCTAATGCAATTGCTGCCAATCATCCAGAAGCGTATATCATGATGCTGCTCATTGATGAACGTCCTGAGGAGGTGACAGATATGAGTCGTACAGTTAATGCTGAAGTGATTGCATCTACATTCGACGAACCCGCAGACCGTCATGTAAAAATTGCTGGTATTGTTTTGGAGAAAGCAAAACGTATGGTTGAATGTGGCCACGATGTGGTTATCTTCCTTGACTCTATCACGCGTCTGGCGCGCGCATACAATACGGTATCTCCCGCAAGTGGTAAAGTACTTACCGGTGGTGTGGATGCCAATGCACTGCAAAAACCAAAGCGATTCTTTGGTGCTGCGCGAAACATTGAAAATGGCGGTTCGCTGACTATTATTGCAACTGCGTTGGTAGATACGGGTTCAAAGATGGATGAAGTCATTTTTGAAGAGTTTAAAGGTACGGGTAACTCGGAAATTCAGTTGGATCGTATGCTCTCTAACAAACGTATATTCCCTGCAGTCAATCTTGTTCAGTCATCAACACGCCGTGATGACCTGTTGCAGGATACAACTACACTTAACCGCATGTGGATTATACGTAAGTTTATCAGTGAGATGAATCCTATTGAGGCGATGAATACTGTACGCGACAGACTTGTACAAAGTAGGAATAACGATGAATTCCTTATGTCAATGAATGGATAATTAACAAACTATTAAAAACAAATTAAAATTATGGCAAAAATTGTAACACTTGGTGAAATTATGCTTCGTCTCTCACCACAGGGTAACGATCGCTTCATTCAGAGTGAGTCTTTTCGTATCATTCCTGGTGGCGGTGAGGCTAATGTAGCTATTAGCGTGGCTAATTATGGTCATGAGGCATATTTTGTGTCAAAACTGCCCAAACATGAGATTGGCCAGATTGCAGTAAACGCTTTGCGTCGTTATGGCGTAGATACACGCTTTATTGCACGTGGTGGCGATCGCGTTGGATTGTACTACGCAGAAACAGGAGCATCTATGCGTCCTTCAAAGGTTATATATGACCGTGCACATTCTTCAATTGCTGAAGCCGATCCAAAGGACTTCGATTTTGATGAGATCATGGAAGGTGCACAGTGGTTCCATTGGAGTGGTATCACACCTGCTATTAGTGATAAGGCAGCAGAACTTACCCGTTTGGCCTGTGAAGCAGCTAAGCGTCATGGCGTGACGGTGTCTGTCGATCTGAATTTCCGTAAGAAGTTGTGGACCAGTGAAAAGGCTATCTCTGTGATGCGTCCTCTTATGAAGTATGTTGACGTATGCATTGGTAACGAAGAAGATGCTGAACTCTGCTTAGGATTCAAACCAGATGCAGATGTCGAAGGCGGACAAACGGATGCTGCAGGTTATGAAGGCATCTTTAAGCAGATGATGAAGGAATTCGGATTCAAGTATGTCGTTTCGACATTGCGTGAGTCATACTCTGCAACGTTTAATGGTTGGAAAGCGCTGATTTACGATGGTAAGGAATTCTATCAGTCAAAACGTTACGAAATTAATCCCATTATCGACCGCGTTGGTGGTGGCGATTCATTTTCAGGTGGCCTGATACACGGTTTGCTGACAAAAGAAACACAAGGTGAAGCTCTCGAATTTGCAGTGGCAGCCAGTGCGCTGAAACACACTATTAATGGTGACTTCAATCTGGTTTCTGCCGAAGAAGTAGAGGCTTTGGCAGGCGGCAATGCCAACGGACGTGTTCAACGATAATATGACACATAAAGAAGAACTACTACTATGGCAAAATTTGATAAAATAGCTGTACTAAAAAAGATAGGTGATACAGGTATGGTGCCTGTTTTCTACCACAAAGACTTAGAAACATGTAAGAATGTAGTAAAGGCCTGCTACGAAGGAGGTGTACGCGCATTCGAGTTTACTAATCGTGGCGATTTCGCACATGAGATTTTCGGAGAGTTGGTAAAGTGGGCAGACATGGAATGTCCTGAGCTGGCATTAGGAATTGGTTCTGTTGTAGATGCTCCTACTGCTGCATTATATCTCCAGTTGGGTGCAAACTTTGTTGTTGGTCCTCTGTTCAACCCAGAGATTGCGCCAGTTTGCAACAGACGACTGGTTCCATACTGTCCTGGATGTATGACTGTATCTGAAATAGGTAAAGCTCAAGAGTTGGGTTGTGATCTGACAAAAGTATTCCCTGGTGATGTGGTTGGACCGAATATGGTGAAAGGTTTGAAGGCACCAATGCCTTGGTCTAAAATCATGGTCACTGGTGGCGTAGCTCCAGAAGAAGAGAACCTGACCAAGTGGTTTAAAGCAGGCGTATTCTGTGTAGGTATGGGATCAAAACTCTTCCCAAGCGACATCGTTAAGGCTGGCGATTGGCAGTACGTGACCAACAAGTGCAAGGAGGCACTGGGTTATGTGGCAAAAGCTCGCGCTTAATATAGTCACCGCAATATTATTTCTTTCAGCTTGTTCACCGTCTAATAGACAAGCGGTGGACAAGCTGAATTCTCTTTCTTATGCCTTTCATTATCGTGACTTAGATTCAGTCAAGCATTATGCGAATGTTGCTATCAACCTCTCAGATAATTACCCTGATGGAAAGGCAGAAGCTTTTAATAATCTTGCATTCGTTCACATTATTCGAATGCAATACGATCAGGCTGACAGCCTGCTTCGTCAAATCCCTCTATTAACGGACAATCATATTGAACTTCTTGTTGCGTATGTTCAACAGATGCGATTATGTCAACGTCGTTCACATAATCGAGAGTTTTATGATTTTCGTATGAAGGCCCTACAGTCATTGGCCAGAATAGAGGAAGATACAGAAATGCTCGACGAGCGTCAGAAGCATCGGTTAAGCTATGCCAAAAGTGAGATGTCTCTGATCACCTCCACCTACTATTATTATGTAGGACTGGAACGACAGTCTATACAGGCTATGGATGAAATATCCGTTGATCTGGAAAGTGACACTGCCCAATATCTGAACTACCTATATAATATTGGTGCCGGTGGTGTGATTAATCAGGGTACTCAAGATGATATCAATGAAAAAGAAATTGTATATCTAACAAGGTGCTATGAATTAGCAAAGGAGGGACAGTATACATTCTTTATGGCCAATTCGTTAGAAGGACTAGCTGAACATCATTTGGATGAGTATTATGCACCTGCATTGGCTGATAGTGCACTGATTTTATTTTGCCAATACGGGGATGTTTACCAAATTGCGGGTGCTTATAGAACATTAGCGTCCTGCTATTGGGCCCATCAAGACTACGAACAGGCTCTGTTGTACTTAGAAAAAGCCCTTTCTGACTCCACTATAAACCAAGCGCCAGACCTGGTTGCTAGTATTTGTGAACAGTTGAGTGTGGTCTATGCGGCTATAAACAATAAACGAAATAGTGATCTGAATAGAAATCGCTATCTTGATTTACAAGAACAAACACGTCAAGATCGCTCACTGGAGGCTAGAGCCGGACAGTTGGAGTATCAGCTGTCGCAATTGAATGATTTATTAATCGTTCTTTGTATTGTTATAGGTTTTGTTGCTACCTTGGTTTGTGTACTCTACTATCGCAGACTTCTACGTCATCGAAGAAATAATTATGTTGAAGATGAAGAGATTGTCAATGAAATAGAAGAGATTCAAGAACAGATAGATATAGCAACACTGCATTGTGAGAATGAGCAACGTGCTCTAGTGGAACATCGTGCAAAGATTTCTCTTGTAAATAGTATTACTCCACTGATAGATAGAATACTATATGCAATCAAGTCGCCCAACGACCATATCGATATTGACTCTATTACCTATGTCAATGAGCTGACGGAGCAGATAGAAAAAGACAACGATGTTTTAACCAACTGGATAAAGCTACATCAAGGAGACTTAAATCTACATATAGAATCCTTCCCGCTGCAGGAAATATTTAATATTGTAGCAAAGAGCGAAATGGGATTTAAGATGAAACATGTTCAGTTGAACATTGTTCCGACAAATGCTACGGTGAAGGCTGACAAGATACTGACAGTGTTTATGTTGAACACGCTGGCTGATAATGCGCGTAAATTTACGAGAGAAGGAGATGTCGTTTCCATCTATTCTGAGGAATCCGATGATTATGTCGAAATCTCAATTAAAGATACGGGCATTGGAATGGATGAGGACACAGCAGCGCATATATTTGAACACAAGATAGAAGGTGGTCATGGTTATGGACTTGTAAACTGCAAGGGAATCATTGAGAAATATCGCAAGACTAGTAAAATATTCAATGTATGTACTATCAGTTGCGAAAGTTCAAAAGGCGAGGGTAGCCGGTTCTATTTCCGACTGCCTAAAGGCGTTGTAAAGATGTTAAGTAGAAGTCTTTCTCTTTTATCTTTTATTATAGCCTCATTGATTCCTCTGAATGTGTCTGCCATGACTCCAATAGAACAAGCAAGTATCTATGCTGACTCTGCTTATTTCTGTAATATTAATGGGGATTATGAGAAGGCTTTGACTTTTGCAAATTTAGGTAGACAAAAGATCAATGAACAGTATCTAAAGATATGCACACAAGGAAAAGATACTTTGATGGAGTATGCGGATAATGCGGTAATTCCGGAGATTCTTTGGCTACACGATTCTATTGATATTAATTATAACGTCATATTAGATATTCGAAACGAGAGTGCGGTAGCTGCTCTGGCACTTCACGATTGGACACTATATCATTACAACAACAGAATATACACTCTCTTGTTTAAGGAATTGTCTGCGGATGCTACATTGGATGATTATTGTAGAAAAATACAACAGTCACAAAGCAATAAGCAAATAGCAATTATACTATTAGTAATCTTACTGTTTTCCATCATCGTGGTCATCGTTTGGCATGTTATTGTTAAACTTAATAATTCTGCACAACGCCAGAACAGCATTCGAGAGCAGTTGAAAATGAAGGAAGATGAGCTAAATAGAATACGTTATGAAGAAGGTAATCTTTACGTAACAAATGCTGTGCTGGACAATTGTCTTTCTTCACTTAAGCATGAAACGATGTATTACCCTGGTCGAATACGGCAACTTTTAAATGATGGAGATTTAAAATCTCTTATCGATACCGTCGCCTATTATCGTGAGATTTATGGTATTCTAAGTGAACATGCCAATAAACAAGCAAACGAGCATTCTACTAGGCTGTCAGAGTGTGATCATGAGATTTTAGCAAACGAACTGCAACTAAAAATGCTTTTTGATTTGTTGAGAAAAGTGTTTAGTGGTCAGATTGAAACTATTAATTATGTACCACGAGATAATAGATATATAGCTTGCCAAGTTAATCTGAAGCAAGTGTCATTAACAGATGAAGAGTTGAAGAATCTTTTTGCACCAAGCATCGAACATATACCATTGCTAATATGTAAACAGATTGTGAGAGATCTAGGTAATATTACCAATTTACACAGCTGTGGTATTTGGGCAGAAAGAAAAGATGACAAAGTGATTATCAATGTTATATTTCCACGAGTATGCAAAACTTCAAAGTAATTATCGTAGAAGACGTTCCTTTAGAATTGAAAGGAACTGAAGGTATTATAAATAAAGAGATTCCTGAGGCAGAAATAATTGGAACAGCGGATACAGAATCTGCCTATTGGCATTTGTTAAAAAAGCAACTGCCTGACCTTGTCTTATTGGATTTAGGATTAGGTGGTTCTACGACTGTTGGAGTAGAGATCTGTCGTCAGACTAAAGAACTGCACCCTGAAATAAAGGTTTTAATATTTACAGGTGAAATACTAAATGAGAAACTGTGGGTTGACGTGCTAGATGCGGGAGCTGACGGTATTATTCTAAAGACAGGCGAGCTGCTGACACGCAATGATGTTTCGGCTGTAATGGAAGGTAAACAACTTGTCTTTAACGAGCCGATTCTTAAAAAAATTGTGGAGCGATTTAAAAAGAGTATTGGTGCGCAAATTGCTAAACAAGAGGCACTCATCAACTATGAAATAGATGAATATGATGAACGATTCTTGCGTCATTTGGCACTTGGCTACACGAAGGATCAAATAACGCAATTGAGAGCAATGCCTTTTGGCGTTAAAAGTCTGGAAAAACGCCAAAATGAATTAATACAGAAATTGTTTCCAGATGGGAAAAGCGTCAATGCCACCCGTCTTGTTGTAAGAGCCATAGAACTCCATATCTTAGACATTGATAACCTGGAACCAGATGAAGAATAGAATTATTGGTTTTCTTGTAGTCTTTTTATGCATATTAGAAGTTATGCTGGTACTTGCTTCGTGGTTAATGTCTGCCATTGAAGTAGAGGGGATACGTTCTCTTCTTTCTGCGGAGGGTATCAGGTGGTTCTTTGGCAGTTTTGTAGATGGACTGCAAACGGAAGTTCTTATTTGGATACTTCTTCTTTCTATCACATGGGGGTGTGTTAGGAATTGCGGAATTGGACATTATAATCACGACATACGCCATTATGGCGCATTTAGGATAGTTTTGTTTGTTGTCGTGGTGTACGTTTCTTTTATATTATATATTTCGTTGCCATCACATGCTATTCTTCGTTCTGCGACAGGAGGGCTATGGTCATCTGCGTTTAGCAGAGCTGTTGTTCCAATTATTGCTTTTATCTTTTCTTTGGCAAGTATTATCTATGGTCTTATTACAAAGAGGTTCGCATCAGCTTCTACCATAATAGCTGCGATGGGGGATGGTATAAAAACAATAGCACCATACTTGGTGCTATACGTTTTTGTTATGCAATTGATAAACTCGTTGGTTTATGTGATAAATTGATTATACCCTTTTTTCTTTAATAATGCCATGTCTGTATGCATAAAGCAAATCTTTAAGATCTTGAATTTGCTCACGTAGCTCACGACCTTTGTCAGTATCTGAAACATGCATTCTATGAGCTGACAATTCTACAATTTGGGTTGTTGATTTGATGTCAGTACCTCTTAAAACAGCATCATTAGCATTAGTGAATGGTTCATGTTGTACCAACTGGAATCCACGACTATGATACACTAATGTGTAGCCAGCTATACCTGTTTCTTTATGATATGCTTCGGAAAAACCGCCGTCAATTACCATTAAACGTCCTCCGGCCTTAATGGGATTTTCTCCTTTTGATGCATGTACAGGCACATGTCCATTTATGATATGTCGATTTTCCCCCTGAATACCAAAAGCATCAAGAATCCGATCACACACTTCTATGGAGTCTCTTAACTTATAATAATATCCTTTTTCCTCTTGGTACGTAATTTTGTCAGATAAGAAATACCTTTCAAAGGTAGCCATCTTTGACTTGTCAAATAATGGAGAATCCTTTCCACACCAAAGATATAAGAAATAATCTTTTGCATATTCTTTTATGTCCTGTGGGGTGTCATTTTGAAAAGCAGAACGAATCATTTGGCCAATATAATCCATAAGTTCTAGACCACATAACTCTCGGTTCAGAATTCTCACTCTTTTTAATGAGCCATCAGCATTCAATGGGATTGAAGCATGGAAAAGGAGGTTCTGATTGCATATGTTATACATGCATCCATGACTTAGCATCGTTCGTATATGTTTACGAAGTTTCTCGCTGACACGGAAAGAGTGATGTAGCTTGCTTAACAAGGTGGATTCTTCTGTCGTTAATTCATTACAGTTGTTCTCATTGATTGTAGGAAAATAACAACTGTTCATTTTATATGAAATACCATTTACAATACAGGTGGCATTTTTGTAGTCGATATTTTCTAGCATACAGCGATCTTCCATCTGCCAATCCTTACGGCGATGGAAAATTCTAGCTTCTTCTTTGAATTGAATGACAGAAATGGCTTTATGCATCTTGGCTATTAGGTGAATCGTCTTTTCGTCTAAAGACTGTCCTTTAACAAGTAATGGCATAAATTCTGTGCAAGGATCATCCTTGTAAACATCTAGAGCAAAAGTTGCTAAAGGTACAAGATTAATTCCATATCCTTCCTCGAGTGTTGCGAGATTGGCATATCTTAATGACAATCTTAGAACGTTGCAAATACAAGCATCATTTCCTGCAGCAGCTCCCATCCATAATACGTCGTGATTTCCCCATTGTATATCCCAAGAATGATATTGGCGTAAAGTGTCCATAATGATATGTGCTCCAGGACCACGATCATAGATGTCGCCTAAAATATGTAGTTGATCTATAGCCAGACGATGTATTACATTACAAATGGCAACTATAAAATCATCGGCTCTTCCTGTAGAGATGATTGTATCTACAATAACTGACACATAGGCAGCTTTGTCTTGGTCGTCAAGACTTTCGTGTAATAGCTCTTCTATTATATACGAGAACTCAACGGGAAGTGATTTTCTAACTTTTGAACGGGTGTATTTGCTAGAAACATCACGGCAGACACGAACCAACTGGTGTATAGTTGTTTGGTACCAATCGTCAATGTTGTCTTCATTAGCCTTGACTAACTCTAATTTCTGCTCAGGATAATAAATCAGAGTACAAAGTTCTTTCTTGTCGCTTTCACGAATGGTATTCCCAAATATCTCGGAGACTTTGCGTTTGATGTTACCAGAGGCATTCTTCAAAATATGTAGAAATGCTTCATGTTCTCCATGAATATCAGCTAAAAAATGTTCTGTCCCTTTGGGTAGGTTTAGTATAGCTTCTAAGTTAATTATTTCACTAGCAGCATCTGCTGCGGTAGGATAGGTCGTAGATAAGAGATGTAAGTAGCGTTCGTCTATCATATTCTTAGATAATTAGCCATCAAAGTCCGTAATTTGTTTGTATATTTATTGTTTTGAGGGAGACAAGGCATAAATCCTTCGTCCAACCATGTAGTTTCTTTAAGTATCTGCAAAATACTTGGAAGGTAAGTATCGAAATGCAATTCCTTTAGGTCATGAAGAAAACTTTCTTCGTCAATGTCTCCGCGTCGCAAGGCAATGTCTAATTCTACAAAGCGAAGTAAAGCAACATCACCTTCTATGATTTTTGTTATTATACTTGTTGCATCATGACGTTCTAATGGTATCGGTTCATTATAATGAGGAGGAAGATATGAGTTGATCACTTGAGAAGTTGGTTCTTGTAGATCAAGAACTGTGGCACCAAATCTAATAATATCTGATATTCCCTGATAGTGTGCATAGATGTGAAGCTTATGCCAGTCAACCGGATGGAACTCCTCAAGTTGAACCCAACGTGCATCTCCTGTAATACCTGCTTTCAACATTGCATGCATCATCTGTATGGTATTTGAATCCATCAAAGGAAATACATCGGAGTCAATGACTTTACGGTATATTGCTTCCAACTGATTACAACATGCATCATTTGTTGTTGTTTTGGTTAAAAATGGATTGCGAACGACTTCCAAACGTTCGTAAGTTTCTGATAGTTTTTTTCGTTCCATTTCACTTCTGGCAATCACAACATATGCGTCACGATTTATATTTTCGCCATGAGGTGAAATGACAATTCGGAAGTCGTTCGTAATATTCCATTTTATTGAACCATGAATATGTATGATATCGGGATGAATATTCTCAAGGGTCTTCTTCATGTCTAGAGAGTCATCTACACTCTTCATATCAATAGAAGACGGCATCTCCGAACATAGCATGTTTACATAACGTGCTAACTGGTGATTATCATGAGAATAGACATTCAATATACGCATATTCACTTCGTTTTATACGAATTCATCACTAGTATATCCCTGTGGGAGTGTGCGGCAATTATAGCTGCTAGCCATAATCTCTCCATAAGCTCCAGCAGACCGAATCGCAATCAAATCGTCGCGATGTACTTTGTTCAGGTCAATCTGTTTGGCAAACACATCTGTAGATTCGCAGATGGGGCCTACAACATCGTATGATTCAGATGCTTCATCACTTGACAGGTTTTCAATCTTGTGATATGCCTGATAGAGTGCTGGGCGAATTAAATCAGTAAATCCTGCATCAACAATAGCGAACTTCTTCACATAGCCTTCTTTCACATAGAGCGTTCGAGTGATAAGCGTGCCACATTGTGCTACTACAGAACGACCCAATTCAAAATGAAGGGTTTGACCTGGACGTAGTTTTAATTTCTTTGCAAATGTGTTGAAATACGACTTAAAGTCTGGAATAGGAACTCGATTTGGATGTTGGTAATCTATTCCGAGGCCACCACCGACATTAATATGCTCAACAGTGAGATGATGACGTTCTAATTCAAGCTGCAAATCGTTAATCCTATTGCAGAGAGCCTCAAAATCTCCCATATCCAAAATTTGAGAGCCGATGTGGAAATGAAGACCAACTACCTTGATGTTTTCCATATTGGCAGTTTCTTCCATAACCTTAACCATATCTCTCATATCGATGCCAAACTTGTTTTCTGCTAGTCCTGTCGTGATATTAGCATGAGTGTGAGCACCAACGTTGGGATTGAGACGGAAAGCTACACGAGCAATTTTTCCTTTCTGATGAGCTAGTTCATTGATGACGTTCAACTCTGGTATGCTTTCAACATTAAAGCAGAAGATATCATTGTCTAAGCCTAGATTGATTTCCCAGTCGCTCTTTCCGACGCCAGCATATACTATCTTCGATGCAGGGAACCCCGCACGAAGTGATGCTTCTACTTCACCACCACTGACACAGTCGGCGCCAAATCCTGCTTCTCGGATATATCGTAAAACTTTAGGATTGGCGTTTGCCTTAATAGCGTAATGTACGCAGAACCCTTCATGCTTTTGTGCTTCTTCTTTTATTGTATCTAGCGTTTTGCGAAGCAGTTCTGTATCATAGTAGTAAAACGGCGTTCTGATATGGCCGAATTTCTCAATAGGGAATAATCCTTTCATGAATATAGTATTGTGTTGTGTTGTTGTGATTTAGTTAAAGAGTTGATCGCTGAGACTTTGTAAAGCACGCTTTTTGTCTTCCTCACGAATAAGGAAAGAAATATTATAGTTGCTTCCGCCATATGAAATCATGCGAACGGGGATGTTCTTCATTGCATCCATGACCATTGTCTCAAAACCAATGTTTGACCAGTCAAGGTCACCAACGACGCATATGATACACATACCTGTATCTACGGTAACAGTGCCATATTTCTTCAATTCGTCAACAATCTCGCCAAGATGAGCAGAGTTGTCAATTGACATAGAAACACCAACCTCTGAAGTACATACCATATCAATTGGAGTTTGATATGACTCAAAGATTTCGAACACTTTACGCAAGAATCCAGTTGCCAAAAGCATACGTGAAGATTTAATCTTAATAGCAATGATATTATCCTTTGCCGCAACAGCTTTGATCTTTCCGTATTCTGTCTGGTTGGAGATAGTGGTTCCTTCGGCTTCTGGTTCCATCGTATTTAACAAACGCACAGGAATGCCTGCATACTTTGCTGGCTGTACGCATGTGGGATGCAGAATTTTAGCTCCAAAATATGCAAGCTCTGCAGCCTCTTCAAAATGAAGCTGATGAACAGGTTCTGTCTTATCAACAACTCGAGGGTCGTTGTTATGCATGCCATCAATATCTGTCCATATTTGGATCTCATCGGCACCAATGGCAGCGCCTATCAGTGAAGCTGTATAGTCAGAACCTCCGCGCTGTAAGTTATCTATTTCACCATATGCATTACGGCAAATAAAACCTTGTGTGATAAATACTTGAACGTCTTTATGCTGCTCCATTAATGCGGCGAGCTTCTCCTTGATATATACGGGGTCTGGCTCGCTATTTTTATCTGTTCGCATAAAATCGAGCGCATTAAGCAACACGGCATTAATTCCCTGTTCCTTCATGTAATTTACCACCATGTTGGTAGACATCATCTCGCCTTGTGCAACGATGCTTTTTTCTTCAAAAGAAGTAAACAGCTCTTTTGTAAACGAGCGCAGATAGTTGAATTCTTCTGCAAGGAAATCGTGTGTTATCTTTCTGTATTCTTCTGTAGAATACAACTCTGGCAAATGACGCTCGTATTTCTGCTCTAACTTGTTGATAACCTCATTGGCACCATCTGGATTCTTCTTATATAGATAATCCGAAATCTCAACCAGAGAGTTTGTTGTACCAGACATTGCAGAAAGAACCACCATTACGGGTTCTCCTGATTTTGTAACAAGATTAGTTACTTCCTTCATTCTTTGCGGAGATCCTACTGAGGTTCCGCCAAATTTCATAACTTTCATATCTTAATTATTTTTGTTGTTATTCTTTGATTATTTGATTGTTTTCACAGTGATATACAACACCAGGAAATTGCTCGAGTAGTTGAAGATTATGTGTACTCATGACAACTGCAGTTTGCTGTTTGGAGAATCCGTAAAGAAGTTCCATAATTCCTTTTGCTGTATCTGGATCGAGATTGGCAGTGGGTTCATCTGCTATAATTAATTTGGGCGAATTCAAAATTGCTCGGGCAATTGCAATGCGCTGTTGCTCACCTCCGGAAAGCTCATGTGGCATGCAGTCAATCTTGTCATACATACCAACGACTTTCAGTACTTGCTCGATGCGAGATTCAATCTCAGATTTATTCTTCCATCCTGTGGATTTCAATACAAACTGAAGGTTATGATGAACAGATCGGTCAGTCAGTAACTGGAAATCTTGAAATACAATTCCCATCTGACGACGTAAAGCAGGTATCTCCTTGCTCTTAATTGATAGCATGTCACTACCTAGAACGTTAGCACAATCTGCCTTTTCTACATCAAGTTCCTTGTAAATGGTCTTTAGCAGGGAACTTTTGCCAGATCCAACGCGGCCAGTGATATAAATAAACGAGTTTTCATCGGCCGTGAAGTTTACATTCTCAAGAACAACCTTTCCGTCTTGTTGACATATTGTTGCATTTCTATAATCTATCAACATCACTAATCATTTATTGTTATTTCATTTGGCCTGCAGCTTTTGCAGCACGTCTTTTTTTATCCCACTCAGGATCATGGCGTTTTTGAAGTTCGTCAGCAACATCTTCGATTCTCTTTCCTTTGTGTGTGAGAAGAACCAATAAATGATAAAGAAGATCGGATGCTTCATATATCAAATGCTCATCTGTTCCGTTTGTTGCTTCGATGACAGTTTCCAAGGCTTCTTCACCGACCTTTTGCGCAATCTTATTTACACCTTCTTTGAAAAGCTTTGTTGTATAGCTTCCCTCTGGCATTTCTTTATGACGCTGTTCTATAAAATCCTGCAATTCTGAAAGAAAAGTAAGAGAACTGCTTTCCAAAGGGTTGTTATCTTCACCCCAACATGTGTCAGTACCCTTGTGACATGTAGGACCTTGTGGATGGACCTTTACAAGCAAGGTGTCGTTGTCACAATCAACCTTCATGTCAACAAGGTTTAGGAAATGTCCGCTGGTTTCACCTTTTGTCCAAAGTGTGTTACGAGTACGACTCCAAAATGTGACATGTTTTGTCTCTAGCGTTTTTTGATATGCTTCTTCATTCATGAAGCCTAGCATTAAAACATTTTTAGTACTTGCATCTTGAATGATGGCAGGCACCAAACCTCCCATCTTCTCAAAGTCTAACATTAATTCCTTCATTATACAGATATTTTTTTAGTTCAGGAATAGATATTTCCCCAAAGTGAAACACGCTTGCAGCTAGGGCTGCATCTGCATGTCCTTGTGTAAACGCATTAACGAAATCTTCTTTCTTGCCGGCACCACCACTAGCGATGATGGGTATTGAAAGACTGTCAGCCAAATGGCAAAGAGCTTCATTGGCAAAACCTTCTTTAACGCCATCATGGTCCATTGATGTGAACAATATTTCTCCTGCTCCACGTTCTTGTGCTTCACGAGCCCAGTCGAATAGGTTTAATTCTGTGCGTTCACGTCCTCCTTTGAGATAGCAATGCCAGCCATCACTGTCAAAACGAGCATCGATGGCTACCACGCATACCTGTGATCCAAATCGATTGGCAATTTCTTCTATTAGCTCTGGACGGCGGATGGCCGCGCTATTTACACTGACTTTGTCAGCGCCTGCATATAGTAGGCGTTCAACGTCTGAAAGTTCATTAATACCACCTCCTACAGTAAAGGGGATGTTTACCTGTTGTGCAACACGAGTTACCATATCAGTGAACGTTTTACGCTTTTCATACGAAGCGGTGATGTCAAGAAATACAAGTTCATCGGCTCCTTGAGCAGAATATAACTTGCCCAGCTCGACAGGATCTCCCGCCGAGCGAAGATTGACGAAATTGGTACCTTTTACTGTTTCGCCATCTTTCACATCTAAACAAGGGATGATTCTTTTTGCTAACCCCATTTTTGTGTGTTCTTTAATTGAATCAATTCTTTCATGTCTATCTTTCCTTCGTAGATTGCCTTTCCAAAAACAACGGCTGGTATAGCGGAGTCGCTCAAGTTTTTTATATCTTCGATACTTCCAATGCCTCCACTAGCAATTAGGTGAAGATGAGGATAGATATTCATTATTTCTTTATATAGTGGAGTGGCAGGTCCTGACAATGTTCCGTCACGAGATATTTCTGTGCACAATACGTTTTTTACACCCATCTTCACATAGCGTTTCAGAAAAGATAGAAGTTCATCGTTTGAATCGTCTTTCCAGCCATTAATACTGATTTTCCCGTTGCGTACGTCAGCTCCTAAAATAATATGATCAGGACCATATTTGTTCAGCCAATTCTCAAACAATTCAGGATTTGTGACAGCTACTGAGCCAATAGTCACCATAGAAGCTCCTGCATCAAATGCCTTTTGAATATCATCATCAGTCTTGATACCACCTCCGAAGTCAACAATTAGATTTGTTGCTTCCGTAATCTGACGAAGCACAGAATCATTAACAATATGTTTTGACTTGGCACCATCTAAATCAACCATATGGAGACGTTTAAAACCTAATGCCTCAAACTGTTGAGCCATATCGATGGGTTCGCCATATACCGACTTCGTTTCGTAATCACCTTTTGTTAGACGAACACATTTGCCGTCAATGATATCTATTGCTGGTATAAGTTCAATCATAATTCAATAAAACGTTTAATAATACGTTCACCTACATCGCCACTCTTTTCAGGATGAAATTGGCATGAATAAAAGTTGTCCTTATGTAATGCGGCAGAGTAGGGCAGAATGTAATCTGCAGTGGCAATTGTCTCGTTACACAATGGCACATAATAGCTATGCACAAAATAGACATAACTGTTGTTTTCAAAAAGAGGCGATTTTACATCTCTCAGCTGATTCCATCCCATACATGGAACTTTTTCTTGATGTATAGTGGGCTGAAAGCGCTTGACTTCTGCATCAAATATTCCGATACAGTCCACATCGCCTTCTTCAGAGTGTCGACAGAGCAACTGCTGACCAATGCATATACCAAGTACTGGTTGGCGCAGAGAACGAATGACTTCATCTAAGCCATGCTGACGAAGATATGCCATTGCGTTACTGGCTTCTCCTTGCCCAGGAAATATCACACGATCTGCTTGACGAATCAACTTGGCGTCGTCCGTTAGTATTGGATCAATGCCAATTCTCTTCAGCGCATTCAAAACTGAATAGACGTTTCCTGCATTATATTTTACGACAGCTACTTGCATTAACTGAAAATAATCGTTTTGTTTTTATATGTTAGTACTTTTCGCTGGATATGTTTTGTAACCGCTCTTGACAGAACAATCTTTTCAAGATCTTTTCCTTTTAGAACGAGACTTTCAGGGGTGTCTTTGTGAGTGATACGTGTTACATCCTGCTCAATAATGGGACCAGCATCCAACTCTGCTGTTACGTAATGACTTGTGGCACCAATGATTTTGACGCCGCGCTCCCAAGCCTGATGGTATGGCTTAGCACCAACAAAAGCAGGTAGGAAGGAATGATGAATATTAATAATATGGTGAGGATATGCAGCAATCATCTCATCGCTAATGATCTGCATATAGCGGGCTAAGACGATAAATGTGACTTTTTCTTTCTTTAGCAAGTCCATCTCAGCTTGCTCAACTTCTGCTTTGTTAGAATGGTCTTTCTTGATGCTCCATACGTAATATGGAATGCCAAATTGCTCAGCTACATAGCGAAGATCTTCGTGATTGGAAATGATACAAGGAATGTCAACGTCATATTCGCCAGCTTTCCAACGAGCCAACAAGTCATAGAGACAATGGCTCATTTTTGATACAAAAATCGCCATGCGTGGACGTTGGTCGCTAAAATATAGCGAGAATTCCATATTGTAGCGTCTCGTGTATAATGTTTCTATATATTCCTTAATCTTCTCGCGGGGTATCAGGAATCCATCAAGTTCCCATTGTATGCGCATAAAGAAGACACCATCTTGACGATCTACATATTGGTCAAGATCAACGATATTGCCTTCGTTGTCGGTAATGAATTTCGTTACTTCTGAAATAATGCCTTGCTGGTCGGGACAGTGCAGAAGCAAAATTGCTGTTGGTTTCATCTGTTTATATTGTGTTTCAATTTCTATTCAACGTGCAAAATTACAAAATAATATTGAAATTAAGCAAACTTACCTAAGAAAATACATTCTAAAATCTTTGGGAAGTGCTTCATTTCCAGCATGTGCACCTTGTTTTCAATATCTTCGACGGTGTCCTCGGGGCTCAGGGAAATCTTGAATTGTTCGATAATTGTACCCCCGTCACACTCATTGTTGACATAATGTATTGTGATGCCTGTCTCATTTTCTCCTGCCGCTTTTACTGCTTCGTGTACATGATATCCCCACATTCCTTTTCCTCCATACTTGGGAAGTAGTGATGGATGAATATTTACAATACGATTGGGAAAAGACTTAACTATAAAGTCAGGGATGATTGAAAGAAACCCTGCTAAAACAATGTAATCTATGGCGTGACTTTGTAAGATTTCCATCATTTTTGTTTCGCTATTTAACTGAGCCTTATCTATCACGATGGCTGGCACGCCAAGTTGCTGTGCGCGGACTAATGCAAAAGCATCTGGACGATTACTCAAGACTATCTTGATTTTTACACTTTTAGAGTTCTTGAAATATCGAATAATGTTAGCACAATTCGTACCGTTCCCAGAAACAAAGATTGCCACATTTATAGTCTTCATGTTAAATATACTTTAATTATTCGTGCAAAAATACAAAATAATCTTTTAATTTGTGCAATTTTCTTTAATTTTCCATTGCCATTAAAATAAATTAATGTATATTTGCAGAAAAATAATTGGATAGTAAAATTTTTAGATTAGATTTTTGGTTATATGACAAAGTACAACATTACAGAAAAAAAAGAGAAAGAGGCCGCGTACAGAAATCTGGTTAATCCCGCTTTGATGGACGAACTTAAAGAGAAGATTCTGAACATTATTGTTATGCAGAAGAAGTATAAAGATCGCGATTTCTCTGCTAAGAAACTTGCTGAAGCTTTAGGAACAAATACTCGCTATATTTCAGCTGTTGTAAATGTTAAGTTCCATATGAACTACACCTCTTTTGTCAATAAGTATCGTATAGAAGAGGCTATGTCAATTCTCGTTGACAAACGCTATCAGGATTTGAGAATCGAGGAGGTAAGTGATATGGTAGGCTTTGCTAACCGCCAGTCATTTTATGCTTCGTTCTATCGTATTATGGGTATAACCCCGAAAGAATACCGCGTGTCACATTCTTCTAATCAGAGAAAGAAAAAGTAGGTTTTTGATGGAGTCAGACTATTTTAACTATCTAAGTGAACGATTTGCAGACATTCAAGTATTAAGATACAAACTTGATGGTTTTGAAAAGCTCACCGTTCAACAAAAGAAACTTATTTATTATTTAGCAAAGGCCACTGTATTCGGGAGAGACATTACTTTTGACCAATTTGGTATATATAACCTTCGTATTCGAAAAGTACTGGAGGTTATATATTCTAATTATAATATTGATCGGGATAACAACGATTTTCGTGCGTTGGAAGAATACTTAAAACGCATTTGGTTCTCAAGTGGTATATATCATCACTATTCATCAGACAAATTTAAGCCAGGATTTAGTCAAGATTATCTTCGTTTAGCGATAAAACAATGTAATCCACAGTCATTTCCACTTAATGATGGACAGACGGTGGATGAAATGTGTGAAGAACTCTTTCCTGTTATATTTGACGAAAATGTACAGCCCAAAAGAGTAAATAAGACTGATGGCGAAGATCTTGTCAGAACGTCCGCATGTAACTATTATCAGGATGTGACGCAGGAAGAGGCTGAATCTTTCTATAACTCTAAAAAGAATGTTGATGATCCAGAGCCTCCTTCGTATGGATTGAATAGTACTCTTGTAAAAAGGAATGGGCAAATTGTTGAGGAAGTATGGTCGACAAACGGACGATATGCAAATGCTATTCGACACATCGTGTATTGGTTGGAAAAAGCAAAAGATGTAGCCGAGAACGCTCAACAAAAGAATGTTATAGATTCGCTTATAACGTATTATAATACAGGTGATTTGCGTGATTTTGATAAATATTCCATAGATTGGGTTAGGTGTCTTGATACCAAGGTCGATTTTATTAATGGTTTTATCGAAGTCTATGGTGATCCTTTAGGTTTTAAGGGATCATGGGAAGGCCTTGTAGAATACCTTAATGAGGAAGCAACCCAGCGTACTCGTACTATTAGCAAGAATGCGCAGTGGTTTGAAGATCATTCTCCTGTTGATGCTCGGTTTAAGAAAGACGTCGTTAAGGGCGTTTCTGCAAATGTGATATGTGCGGCCATGCTTGGAGGCGATGAGTATCCCTCCACAGCAATTGGCATCAACCTTCCTAATGCGGACTGGATTAGGGCACGACATGGATCAAAGAGTATTACGATTAGTAATATTACGGATGCATATAGAAAGTCCTCAAAAGGAAACGGATTTCTCGATGAATTTGTTAGGGATAAACAGATACTTGAGCTTATTCGGAAATATGACGATGTTTGCGATGATTTGCATACAGATTTGCATGAGTGTCTGGGGCATGGAAGTGGTAAACTACTACCAGGTGTTGATTCAGATGCGCTCAAATCATATGGCAATGTCATCGAAGAAGCTAGGGCTGACCTCTTCGCGTTATATTATATGGCAGACGATAAGCTAGTCGCTCTCGGACTTCTTCCCAATAATGAAGCATATAAGAGTAATTATTTTACCTATATTTTGAACGGACTGATGACTCAGCTAGTTCGAATAAATATTGGGCATGATATAGAAGAGGCTCACATGAGAAATAGAGCTCTAATCGCCAGGTGGTGTTTAGAGCGTGCCCGTTCTATGCGATTGAAAAAGAAAGATGGCGTCACGCAATTGGAGATTGATGATTTCGAAGAATTAAGAGACCTTTTTGCGCGTCTTCTTGCAGAGATTCAGAGAATCAAAAGCGAGGGTGACTATGATGCAGCTCGAGATCTAGTAGAAAGATATGCAGTTAAGATAGATCCAGAACTACATCAGGAAGTTCTTGAAAGGTATAGAGGTCTAAATCTTGCACCCTATAAAGGGTTTATTAATCCGTGGATGTTGCCTGTCTACGATAAAATGGGCGATATCGTCGATATTCAGATTAATTATTCGGAATCATATGAGCATCAGATGTTGCGTTATAGTTCTGAATATGGCACATTAATATAATGACAACAGCAGAGCAATTAAAGAATATTAAACAGTCATTTCGACTGATTATGGATGGCTCAATTGCGCAATCCATGCGTGATAAGGGCGTGAACTATCATTTGAATTGGGGCGCTGGCATTCTTTTTCTTAAAAATAAAGCCGATGAAATCGGGCAAGATTATGATTTGGCAATAGCACTTTGGAAGGAGAATATTCGCGAATGTAAAATCTTGGCTACTATGATAATGCCTCCGGAAAAGATGCTTCCTGAGGTGTTGGATTTGTGGGTCGAACAGATACCTACGGTTGAAATAGCAGAGCAATTGGCCTTTAATCTCGTGCAAAAGTTGCCGTTTTCAGGTGGTAAAGCGTTCGTTTATCTGTCTCAAAGTGCCACTTTTCCACAGATAGTTGGCTACCATACGTTGAGTCGGTTGTTTATGCAGCATGTGGAGTTGAATGAAAGGGCAATAAATGAGTTTATTGATCAAGCTGTTGTTGCACTTTTAAGTGATAATGTGAGTTTATCAAAGTCGGCCAAACAAGCACTTATCCGCTTTTCTGAAATCAGCTTGATGCATAAAAGATTGGTTTCATCGGCAACTTCAAGGGCAGGAATGACTATTTTGTAGTACATTTTGTTGGTTTTTACCTTCTATGTACGAAAGTATATAGTAAAGATATGTGAAAAGAGAACAAAGTTTTGTTATAACTCTTGCGCATATCTTTTCTTTTTTGTACTTTTGCATTTAAAATTTACGTAAATACAATTGTATGGGATTATTTGGATTCTTTAGTAGAAACAAGCAGGAAACATTAGACAAAGGGTTAGAAAAGACAAAGACATCGGTTTTTGATAAATTAACGCGTGCTATTGCAGGTAAGTCAAAAGTCGATGATGATGTTCTGGATAATCTTGAGGAAGTTCTTATTACTAGCGATGTTGGTGTAGACACAACGTTGAAGATCATTGAGAGAATAGAAGAACGTGTTGCTCGTGATAAATATGTTTCTACGAGTGAACTCAATAATATACTCCGTGAAGAGATAGCAGCTCTTCTTGCAGAGAATAATACTGAAGATAATAGCAATTGGGATTTACCAACAGATCATCGTCCATACGTGATTTTGGTAGTAGGCGTTAATGGCGTAGGCAAAACTACTACCATTGGTAAGTTGGCTTGGCAATTCAAACAGGCTGGAAAGAAGGTTTATTTAGGAGCGGCAGATACATTCCGTGCAGCTGCTGTTGAGCAGATTTGTATTTGGGGAGAACGTGTTGGCGTACCCGTTGTTAAGCAGCAAATGGGCAGTGACCCTGCTAGTGTTGCTTTTGATACTTTGCAGAGCGCAAAGGCTAACAATGCAGATGTTGTCATTATCGACACTGCAGGACGTTTGCATAACAAAGTCGGTCTGATGAATGAACTCAAAAAGATCAAAGATGTTATGAAGAAAGTAATACCAACTGCTCCTGACGAGGTGATGTTGGTATTGGATGGTTCAACCGGTCAGAATGCTTTTGAACAAGCCAAACAATTTGCTGCTGTTACACAGATTACTTCGTTAGCCATTACAAAACTTGATGGAACTGCTAAGGGTGGTGTTGTTATCGGTATTAGCGATCAACTTAAGGTGCCCGTAAAGTACATCGGTCTTGGCGAAGGTATGGAAGATTTACAGTTATTTGACAGAAAAGATTTTGTAGACTCATTGTTTAAGAATGAAGCGTAAAACGATAGATTTTATTTCTCTCGGTTGTTCTAAAAACCTTGTTGACTCGGAAGTCTTGATGGGACTTTTCGAAGCAAATGGTTATGATGTTACTCATGATAGCGACAATCCACAAAGTGATGTTGTCGTTGTCAATACCTGTGGGTTTATAGCCGATGCAAAAGAAGAAAGTGTCAACACTATACTTGAATTGGTAAAGGCAAAGGAAGAGGGGAGAATAAAGAAAATCTTTGTAATGGGATGTCTTTCGGAGCGATATCTTGCTGATTTAGAAAGCGAGATTCCCGAGGTTGACGGATGGTATGGCAAGTTTAACTATCGTCAGCTATTGACAGATCTTAATGGCAGTAAATATTGCACCGGCGAACGAAAACTAACAACTCCACGTCACTATGCATACATCAAAATTAGTGAAGGATGTGACCGTCATTGTGCATACTGTGCAATTCCTTTGATTACAGGACATCACAAAAGCAGGCCTATTGAGGAAATCTTGGACGAGGTAAGGACTTTGGTAAAAGGTGGAACCACTGAATTTCAGGTCATTGCCCAAGAACTGACTTATTATGGCGTTGATATCTATGGCGAGCAACGCATAGCCCAGCTTATAGAACAGATGGCTGATATTGAAGGTGTACGTTGGATTCGCCTTCATTATGCTTACCCCACACATTTTCCTTGGGAACTGTTGAAGGTTATGAACGAAAAGCCCAATGTTTGTCGTTATCTGGATATTGCTCTTCAACATATCTCTGATCATATGTTGAGTAGAATGCGCAGAAACACGACAAAGGCAGAAACCATAGAATTAATCAAACGACTTCGAAAAGAAGTACCAGGTATTCATATTCGTACGACGCTTATGGTCGGCTTCCCTGGTGAAACAGATGAAGATTTTAAAGAATTGGTTGATTTTGTAAAATGGGCACGATTTGAGCGTATGGGCGCCTTTGCTTATTCAGAAGAAGATGGTACGTATTCTGCAGAACATTATGAAGATGATGTTCCAGAAGAAGTAAAACAGCAGAGACTGGATAAACTGATGCGTATCCAGCAGAATATCAGTGCCGAGATAGAATCTTCTAAAGTAAGTACAACAATGCCTGTTGTGATTGATCGAACGGAAGGTGACTACTATATTGGGCGTACTGAATACTGTTCGCCAGAGGTTGATCCGGAAGTGTTAATTTCGAATACGTACGATCTGAAAATAGGAGAAATGTATAACGTGCATATCACTGATGCTGATGAATTTGACCTATACGGAGAAATTGTAGAATAGTTATGAATAACAAAGAGTTTATAGCCAGTTTAGCTAAGCGTACTGGATACAAAGTATCTAAGGCGCAAAATATGATGAACACCCTGATTGGCGCTATGGGAGATACCTTCATAGAAGGTGATGCTATACAAATAACCAGTCTGGGTTCCTTTGAAGTGAAAAAGAAGATGGAGCGTGTAATTACTAACCCTGCGACAGGTCAGCGTATGCTCGTGCCTCCTAAATTGGTTCTTGGTTTTAAGCCTATCTCTTCATTAAAAGATAAAATTAAGAAAGGAGAGAAGCAATAATGGAAAAAGTCAACATACTTAATCATGCTGCTGTATTGGCAGAGAAGCACGATATCAGCAAGCAAGAAGCTAAAAAGTTTATCGAAACTCTTGTTGAAATCATTCAAGAGGGGATTGATACTGATAAACTTGTAAAGATTAAAGGATTAGGCACTTTCAAGATTATTGGTGTCGAATCCCGTGAGAGTGTTGATGTTAACACTGGTAATCGAGTAGTTATTGACGGGCACGATAAGTTGACGTTTACCCCTGATACTGCCATGAAAGAACTGGTGAACCGTCCATTCTCTCAATTCGAAACGGTGATTCTTAACGATGGCGTAAATTTTGAAGATGTTACTGTAGAAGAAGAAACGGATGACCTAACAGGCACTGAGATTGGTACTATAGAGAATGAAGAACCTGAACAAATGGTGACAGAATCTCAAATAGAACCAGAAATTGTTAATGAAGCAGCAATAGAGCCAGAGTCAGAGGAAGATAAATTATCAAAGACTATAGAGGAATCTGCAGAGGAGTCTCCGTTAAATTCTAAAGCCGACGCACAAGATGTAACTGTTGGAAAAGTTGAGGTTGAAGAAAATAACGAAGCTGACTTGCATACTAAACAGGATATTTTAGCTAATGAAGAAGAATCTCAAAAGGAGATGCAGCCAGATGTAAATCAGCAAGTATCTCAAGTGAGGTCTTCTGATGCAGTGTCCAAAACTGTTGATTCCGTATCTTCTCAAGTGAAATTGCTTAGTGAAGTTAAAGAGCATAATGTAGAAAAGAAAAACGGAAACACATACTTGTTTTTATTCTTAATTGTCGGTGTTGCTGTATTCTCATTAGTGGCAGGCTATTTCATCGGACAATTTATTGGTGCAATACCTTCTAAAGAAGAAAAGCCTTCAGTGGAAATGTTAGTAGAGCCTGAAGATACCCATACTGAAGATACAACGACAATGGTAAAAGATCATGTTGTTCTCACGGATACTGTCAAGGCCGAAAAAGACATCAATGACACTATTAGTTTCTACAAGAAATATGAAGATATGGATTCCAGAGTAAGAACCGGTGCTTACTATATCGTTGGTACAGACCAAGTTGTAAAAGCACGTAAAGGACAAACGCTGGGTCGCATATCTAGATCTATTTTAGGAGAAGGTATGGAGTGCTATATGGAAGTATATAATGGCATGAAAGCTACTACAGTTTTGGAGGAAGGACAAGATATTCTTATTCCGAAGCTTGTAGTTAAAAAGAGATTAAAGAAATAATATAAAATAAAGAAATATTATGACGGAAAATATCGATATCCGCGAACTCAACATGCGGATTGAACAACAAAGCAGCTTTGTTACCAATTTGGTAGCAGGCATGGACCAAGTGATTGTAGGACAGAAACATCTCGTCGATTCTCTGCTTATTGGATTGTTGAGTGACGGCAACATTCTGCTTGAAGGTGTACCTGGTTTGGCAAAAACATTGGCGATCAAAACGCTTTCACAACTGATTGATGCAGACTATAGTCGCATTCAGTTTACTCCGGATCTTTTGCCTGCAGATGTGACTGGTACAATGATATATTCTCAAAAAGACGAACGCTTTCAAACTAAAAAGGGACCTATCTTTGCTAACTTCGTATTAGCAGATGAGATAAATCGTGCTCCAGCCAAAGTTCAAAGTGCGTTATTGGAGGCTATGCAGGAGAAGCAAGTAACTATCGGTAGCGAAACTTTCGATATGCCTAGTCCTTTCCTTGTGATGGCAACACAAAACCCAATAGAACAAGAAGGAACGTATCCACTTCCAGAAGCTCAGGTTGACCGTTTTATGCTCAAAGTGGTTATAGACTATCCAACTCTTGAAGAAGAGAAGAAAATTATTCGCGAAAATATTGGTGGCTCACTTCCCAAGGTGACACCAGTAACTACTGCAGCAGAGATTTTGAAAGCTCGTGAAATTGTACGAGAAGTCTATATTGACGAGAAGATTGAACAGTATATCGCAGATATTGTTTTTGCCACAAGATTCCCAGAACGCTATGGGCTTAAGGAACTCAAAGATCTCATTTCTTTTGGTGGCTCTCCACGTGCAAGTATCAATTTGGCAAAGGCTGCTCGTGCATATGCGTTTATCAAACGTCGCGGTTATGTAGTACCTGAAGATGTTAGAGCAGTTGCCCATGATGTATTGCGTCATCGTATCGGATTAACGTATGAAGCTGAAGCGTCAAATGTGACAAGCGAGGAAATTGTTAGTAAAATCATAAATAAAGTTGAAGTACCCTGATGGAAACATCAGAAATCATAAAGAAAGTCAGAAAGATTGAAATTAAGGCTCGAGGTCTTAGTTCAAATATTTTTGCGGGCCAATACCATTCGGCCTTCAAAGGTCGTGGTATGGCCTTTTCTGAAGTTCGCGAATATCAATACGGTGATGATGTAAGAGATATCGACTGGAACGTTACAGCTCGTTTTAATAAGCCTTACGTCAAGGTGTTTGAAGAAGAGCGCGAATTGACCGTCATGTTACTTATAGATGTTAGTGGCTCCCTTGAATTCGGTACTCAACGTATGATGAAGCGAGACCTAGCTACCGAAATAGCTGCAACACTTGCGTTTTCTGCAATACAGAATAATGATAAGATAGGAGTGATTTTCTTCTCTGATAAGATTGAGAAATACATCCCCCCCAAGAATGGTCGCAAGCATATATTATATATTATTCGAGAAATGCTCGATTTTAAGGCAGATAGTAAAAAAACGGATGTCGGAAAAGCTGTTGAGTTCTTAACAAGTGTTTCGAAACGTCGTTGTACTGCTTTTATTCTGAGCGACTTCTACGTACGGAATAGTTTTCTGCAACAACTTGTCATTGCAAATCGTAAACATGATGTAGTAGCTATACAGATATACGACAAACGTGCTAGCGAATTGCCAAATATTGGATTAATGAAAGTCGTTGATGCAGAGACGGGTCACGAACAATATGTGGACACATCGAGTAAAAGGCTCAGAAAGATGTATCACCAATATTGGTTGAAGCAGCAATCTGAGTTAAAGGATATGTTTGTTAGAAGCAATGTTGATAATGTCAGCATTGCAACCGACGAAGACTTTGTGAAATCTCTAATGGTACTGTTTAAACAAAGAGGTTAATGAAAAGATTTATAAATAGTATTTTTCTCTTCTTGTTGTTTATACAAGTTTATTCACAGGTTAAGGTTGAATCTAATCTTAGCTCTGTAGAAATGCTTGTAGGTCAGCAGGTAGAACTTAATATTTGTGCCACAACACCTCAAGGTTCTCACGTTGAGTTTCCCAAGGAGGGATTAATACCTGCTGGCATTGAATTTCTTGGGGCTATAGAAAAAGAGCCGGAAACTATTGAAGATGGTCGCGTGCGTCATTCTCGTTCATATGTATTGACTTCTTTTGAAGATACACTTTATTATTTGCCGCCTTTTGTTGTTAAAGTTGATGGTAAGGAGTATAAAACTAACAAGTTAGCTCTTAAGGTGTTAACAGTTGATGTTGATACGACCAATTATGAGAAATACTATGGTCCAAAGAGCGTTCAGGACAATCCTTTTATGTGGAGTGGAGAATGGAGTGCCCCTTTCTGGCTCAGTTTCATTATCATCATTCTTTTTTCTATAACTTATTATCTCTATTTGCGTTTAAGGGATAATAAACCTATTATTGCAAAGATTAAAATCGTCAAAAGGGTACTTCCTCATCAGAAAGCAATGATGGTTATAGAGGAGATCAAGGCTGATAAGATGGTTATGGCAGAGGATCCTAAGGATTACTATACAAAGCTTACTGATACACTTCGTAAGTACATTGAGGAACGTTATGGTTTTAATGCCATGGAGATGACAAGCCAAGAGATTATTGAAAGACTTATGTCTACAGATGATCCTAAATCACTCGAAGAGTTAAAACAATTATTTAATACGGCGGATCTTGTCAAGTTTGCGAAGTATTCGACGCTCATTAATGAGAACGATGCCAATCTTGTCAATGCGGTTGATTTTATCAATCAGACTAAGGTTGAAATCCCAGAGTCTCAATCGACCATAAAAGAACAATTGACAACCGAAGAAATACGTTCAAAGAACAGTAGGTTGGCCTTACAGATAACTATTTCTGTTTTGTGTACTCTCTTGCTGTTGTTATTTGGCTATGTTCTATATTGTGTTTATGAACTTATTTAAAAGTAACATATAAATGGAGTTTGCTAATAAAGAATATTTATTTCTACTCTTTCTCATAATACCATATATAATCTGGTATCTTTTATACAGAAAGAAAAACGAGCCAACGATTCGCCTTGCAAACACTTTCCCGTTTAGTCAGGCGCCACGTAGTTGGCGAGTGCTTCTCATACCTGTATTGCCAATTCTTCGTGTTCTTGCATTTACTTTTCTAGTCATAGCTCTTGCAAGACCTCAAACACATGACTCAAAAACCAAGGAGAATATCGAGGGCATTGATATTATGATGGCAATGGATGTTTCCACGTCTATGTTGGCAGAAGATATAAAAGATCGTGCCCATCATGCTCGCAATCGACTTGAAGCAGCTAAAGTAGTTGCTGCAGAGTTTGTGGCAGACCGCCCAAATGATAATATAGGTTTAACTATTTTTGCGGGAGAAGCATTTACTCAATGTCCAATGACAACAGACCATGCTTCGTTATTATCTCTATTGCAGAATGTTCGTACAGACATAGCCGCAAGAGGATTGATAGAGGATGGAACAGCAATAGGTATGGGTATTGCCAATGCTGTCAGCAGACTTAAAGACTCTCAAGCCAAAAGTCGTGTAGTTATCCTTTTGACGGATGGTACAAATAACCGAGGTGACATATCGCCAATGACAGCTGCAGAGATTGCAAACAGTTTAGGTGTTAGAATCTATACCATCGGTGTGGGTACTAATGGAACAGCTCCATATCCGCTGACGGTTGGCAATGACGTTCAGTATATCCAGGTGCCAGTCGAAATAGATACAAAGACGCTAAGCGACATAGCCTCCACTACAAATGGAAAGTTCTATAGAGCTACAAATGCTGAAGAATTGCGAGATATATATCATGAGATTGACAAATTGGAGAAATCGAAATTGGAAGTCCAGAAATTTAGCAGATTCTATGAAGACTATCAAAGATATGCCTTCATTGCTTTGATCATCCTTTTGATAGAGGTTTTGATGAGGGTGACAGTATTTCGTCGTATTCCATAAAAGAAAAGAAAGATGTTTAGATTTGAAAATCCGGAATATTTATGGCTTTTGTCAATAGTGATTATATTGGCACTTATTTATATTGCTCAATTCTTCAAAAGAAAGTATAACCTTCGGAAGTTTGGCGATCCCATCCTTTTAAAACAGCTGATGCCAGATGTTTCAAAATGGCGTGGTATTATAAAGTTTCTGTTACTAGAATTTGCTTTGATCTTTATGGTTCTGATGTTAGCCCGTCCTCAAGAGGCCAGTCAGATAAGTGAGGAGAAACGTTCTGGCATTGAAACTATGATTGCGATTGATATTAGTAACTCGATGTTAGCTCAAGACGTCACTCCCAGTCGTTTGGATAGAGCGAAGATGCTGGTTGAAGGACTAGTAGAAAACTTCAGCGACGATAAAATCGGATTGATTGTCTTTGCGGGTGATGCTTTTGTACAGTTGCCTATCACTAGTGACTATGTATCAGCCAAGATGTTTCTGAATAGTATTGAGCCTTCCATGATTATTAATCAAGGCACAGATATTGCCAGTGCTATTAATATAGCATCTCATAGTTTTACCCAGCAAGAACACGTAGGAAAGGCAATCATTGTGATAACTGATGGTGAAGACCATGAAGGAGGGGCACTTGAAGCTGCTAAAGATGCTAAGGACAAAGGCATGAATATCTATATGTTGGGTATTGGAACATCAAAAGGTGCACCTATTCCTGATAAGGAAACCGGTGGGTATATGATTGATCGTACTGGTGAGACGGTTATTTCAAGACTCAACGAGGATATGTGTAAAGAGATTGCTCAGGCAGGTGGTGGCGTCTATATACATGTTGACAACACCTCAAATGCGCAACAGGTCCTGGATAATGAACTTGATAAACTTGAGAAGAGCGACTCGTCTGTTTACAGTAATTATTCGGAACAGTTCCAGACGTTTGGCGTAATTGCCCTTATACTTCTTCTATTGGAGGTAATCGTATTAGAACGAAAGAATCATTTACTGAATAAGATTAAAATCTTCAAATGATAATGATGAATAAATTTATTCTTTTCATAGGCGTTTTCATTATTTCCTGCACTTCCGCATTCGCTCAAGAGCAGGAAAATATACAAGCTAGGAAATATATCCGACGTGGAAACAAGCAATTTCATGCAGGAAAAAGAAAGGATGCACAAATCATATATATGAAGGCTGTTGATGCTGACAAAAACTTGGCTCGTGCAAAATACAATCTTGCGACATCCATGTTTCCTATGGAATGGAAATCTACGCCTAAGGAACTTGGCGACTCTATGGTCGCTATTTTTCAGAAGGCTATTGAAGCAGAACAAAACCCCATGCGCAAGTCTATGGGTTATCATAACATTGGCGTTATTTACCAAGGGCAAAAGGATTTTCAGAAAGCGATTGAATTCTATAAGAATGCTTTAAGAATTAATCCAAATGATGATGAGACACGTTATAATTTAGTGTTGTGTCAGCGTCAGCTTAAAAATCAGCCTCAGCAAAACCAAGATAACGGCCAGAATAAAGATAAAGAGCAACAAGATAAACAAAAGCAGGAACAGCAAAAGCAAGAGCAGAATAAGCAAAACGAACAAAATAAGCAACAAAATCAAGAACCTCCAATGAGCAAGGAAAATGCAGAGCAACTTCTGAAAGCTGCATTGCAACAAGAGAAGAAAACTCAAGAAAGGATGAAGGATGCCCAGAAACAACCTCAAAGGAGACGTATTGAAAAGAACTGGTAATGTTAATTGCATTATGATATTAAAAAATAGACTTCTACACGCAATATTGATGTTGCTGTTGCTTCACACAACAGCAGCAGCACAGCAACTGACTGCAAATGCGCCTCAACAGGTGGAAAAAGGCCAGCAATTCAGGCTTACTTATACAGCCACAACTCAAGATGTGTCTGGATTCCGTATTGGTCAAATACCAGATGCTTTTGAGGTTTTGATGGGGCCAAGTACCTCAAGTCAGAGTAGTTTCAGCATGGTTAATGGTAAGACATCGCATTCTTCTACCATTACATATACATATATTCTTAGTGCAGAAAAGAATGGTACTTTTACGATTCCGCCTGCTACCATTAGTATTGGCGGTAAGCATGTAAAGTCAAACATTGTCAAGATTCAGGTTGTTGGTTCTTCGTCAAACTCTAACCAGAGCAGAGGACAGCAAGGAGAAACACGTGCTTCAGGTTCTAATATATCCGGAGCAGACTTGTTTATTAAAGTTACAGCATCAAAACAACATGTTGTAGAGCAGGAACCCATATTGCTTACTTATAAAGTATATACATTGGTGCGTCTTTCACAACTAGAGGGAAAAATGCCAGACCTGAAAGGCTTTCATACGCAGGAAATTCCCTTGCCACAGGAAAAGAGCTTTAAGATTGAGCAATATAATGGAAGAAACTACAAGACAGTCACATGGAGCCAATATGTCATGTTCCCGCAGATAACGGGTAAACTTGAAGTTCCCAGCATTACGTTCAATGGTATCGTTGTACAAGAGAATAGAAATGTTGATCCTTTTGAAGCCTTCTTTAACGGAGGTTCTGGCTATGTGGAAGTCAAGAAACAGATAAAGGCCCCCGGCATATCTATTCATGTCGATCCTCTTCCCAACAAACCCAGTGACTTCTCAGGTGGAGTGGGTAATTTTTCTATTAAATCCGAAATTGACAAAACACGACTTAAGGCTAACGACCCGCTAACAATCAAAGTCGTAATTAGTGGTGTCGGAAATCTGAAACTTATTAAGCAACCGGAAATTCAGTTTCCTAAGGACTTTGATACATACGATCCTAAGCTAACAGAAAAAACGCATTTGACAGCAAATGGGCTAGAGGGAGACGTTACTTATGAGTATTTAGCCGTACCACGTCATCAAGGTCAATACGATATACCTGCAGTAGAGTTTACCTATTTCGATACTAAAACGCGCCAATATAAGACTCTCACTACGGAGCCATTTCATCTCATGGTAGAAAAAGGTGATGGCAATGATAATGAAATTGAGAATTTTGCTAATCAAGAAGAATTGCAATTATTAGATAGCGATATTCATCACATCAAAGTTGGTGATGTTATTCTTCAACAAAAGGATCAGTCATTTTTTGCATCTATGGATTATTGGATATCAATAGGTGTGTTATTGATTATCTTTATTGCGCTGTTTGTTATCTTTAGGAAACGCGCTATAGAGAATGCCGATGTTGTAAGGATGCGCGGAAAGAAAGCCAATAAAATTGCAGCCAAACGCTTAAAGAAAGCAGCTAAACTCATGAAGAATAATCTTCCTGATCAGTTCTTCGATGAAGTGCTAAGAGCTTTGTGGGGTTATGTTGGCGACAAATTGAATATCTCAGTAGAGAAACTTTCAAGAGACAATATCAGTGAGCGTTTAAATGAACGACAAGTAAACCAACAAACTATTGATCAATTTGTTGAAGCAATAGACGAGTGTGAGTTTGAAAGATACGCCCCTGGTGATTCAAAAGTAAACATGACAAAAGTATATAATTCAGCAATGACTGCAATAGAACATATTGAAAAGTATTTGGTGTTACTTCTTATATTTGTATTTGCGCCCATTAGCAGTCATGCAGTTAGCAAAGCTGAAGCAGACAGCTCGTATGTAAGTGGTAATTATCAATTAGCAATAAAACAATATAAGCAGATTCTGGAAACAGGAGTTAGTGCTGAGTTGTATTATAACTTGGGTAACTCTTATTACAGAACAGACGAGATTACACAGGCAATTATTTCTTATGAGCGTGCCTTGAGATTATCGCCAGCCGATGCCGATATTAAACACAATCTTCAGATGGCTCGTAGTAAGACCGTTGATAAGATTGCACCAGAGAGTGAACTGTTCTTCGTCACATGGTATCATGCAGTCATTAATCTAATGAGTGCCAATGGTTGGGCATACCTTTCACTTGCCAGTTTGGCTCTCGCTATATTGTTATTGTTACTGTATCTGTTTTCTAACCCTCTGTGGATTAGAAAGGTTGGCTTTTTCGGAGGTCTTTCGGCTTTCCTTTTGTTTGTTGTTGCTATCATCTGTGCTTGGCAACAGCAATATAAGATGTCAATACACGATCAAGCTATCATAACAGTTTCTGCCGTACCTATTAAAAGTGCGCCATCTCAAGGGGGAAAAGACATATTTTTGTTGCATGAAGGAACAAAAGTAAGTATTACCGACGACACAATGAATGAATGGAAAGAGATACGCCTCTCTGATGGCAAAATAGGATGGATTGAGGCTGATAAGATGGAAATCATTTAATTATTGCAATCATGGATATAAATACACTTATAGATATAGACAGACAACTACTATTATCAGTTAATGGTAGTGAATCTTTGTTCATTGATGGATTAGCAAAAACACTGACCACCGCTGGAACTTGGATTCCTCTATACTTGTCGCTATTCTATATTGTATTAAAGAATAATGACAGCATCCAAAAAATATTATTAATATTAGGAGGTGCTGGTCTATGTGTTTTTCTGGCAGGAACCTTAAATGACGTGTTTATGAAGCCATTTGTTATGAGATGGCGCCCCACTCATGACGATGTTATTGGTCAATATGTTGATGTGGTAAATGGCTATAGAGGAGGGAAATATGGTTTTTTCTCTTCGCATGCTGCCAATACGTTCAGTATTGCGGTATTCTTTGCATTACTGATTAAAAGTCGAATTCTATCCATCACTTTATTTACATGGTCATTCATTAATTGTTGGACACGTCTGTATTTAGGTGTTCATTTTCCTGGCGATATCCTTTGCGGTTTATGTTGGGGTGGCATCGTCGGTTTAAGCATCGGCTTTATTTATTTCCGTGTTAAGAAGCAACTATATTCTTCAAATAGTTATATATCCTCTCATTATACAAAAACAGGCTATCAGAAGTCGGATGTCGATATCGTTCTCACTGTTTTTATGCTAACCATATTGTATTCAATTCTTAGAGCTTGTTGCTATTTATATATTTAAAGAAAATGGAAACAAAACATATTCATATCAGTGATTATAATTATCCCTTGCCAGATGAGCGAATTGCAAAATTCCCTTTAGCTAAACGCGATGACTCAAAACTGCTGGTTTATAATAAAGGGATTGTTAGCGAAGATCGTTTCTTCAATCTTTCCAAATATCTGCCACAAGGCGCATTGATGGTCTTCAACAATACAAAAGTAATCCAAGCAAGACTTCATTTCCGTAAAGAAACGGGGGCGCTTATCGAGGTTTTCCTCTTAGAACCTGCCAAACCGGCAGATTATGAGCAGATGTTTCAAACCAAAGGTAGTTGTTCTTGGCTATGTCTTGTAGGTAATTTAAAGAAATGGAAAGAAGGTACTTTAACACGACAGTTGACCATTAATGATGAAACGTTGAACTTCACTGCTACGCGTGGGGAAATTCATGGCACTAGTCATTGGATAGATTTTTCCTGGGATAATGATCACATCTCTTTTGCTGAGATTCTAGAGTCAATGGGTGAACTACCCATTCCGCCTTATTTGAACAGAGAAACCCAAGAGAGTGATAAGACCACCTATCAGACGGTCTATTCTAAGATCAAAGGTAGTGTTGCTGCACCTACAGCCGGTCTTCATTTTACTCCCAGTGTTCTCAGTTCTTTAGATAATCATGGTATCGATCGCGAAGAACTCACTCTTCACGTTGGAGCAGGTACCTTTAAACCCGTGAAAAGCGAGGAAATTAGCGATCATGAGATGCATACAGAATATATCTGCGTGCGTCGACAGACATTGGAGAAACTGCTGAAACATGATTGTTGTGCCATTGCTGTTGGCACAACCAGTGTGCGCACGCTTGAAAGTCTCTATTATATGGGATTAAAGGTTCTTAAGAACCCTCAGATCTCAGAAGCAGAACTTCATGTTTACCAATGGGAACCATATGAAAGCGATGATGCTGCGTTAGCTACAGTTCAGCAGTCTATCCAGGCTCTGATTGATTGGCTTGATAATAATCATTTGCCTGCACTTCATAGCAGCACACAGATTATTATAGCTCCTGGTTACAAATATAAAATTGTTAAGATGCTGGTAACCAATTTCCATCAACCACAATCCACCTTACTCTTACTCGTAAGTGCGTTTGTTAATGGCGACTGGCACAAAATATATGATTATGCATTAGCTCACGATTTCCGCTTCTTGAGCTATGGCGATAGTTCTTTGTTGATACCTTAATTGTACTTGAAAATGAAGATAGGAGATAAAGTAAGATTCCTGAGCGAAATTGGCGGCGGAAAGGTCGCAGGCTTCCAGGGTAAGAATATTGTATTGGTTGAAGACGAGGATGGTTTTCAGGTACCAATGCAAATGAGTGAAGTGGTGGTCATTGGCGAGGAAAACTATGACACGAGTCATGTCATAGAGATGAAACAGCAGACCAATAATTCCGTAGAAAAAGAAGTAGAACCAGCTGACAAACCAATCACCTTTAAAGCTCAACCAGAAGAGAGAAAGGGTGGGGAAGCGCTCTCTGCATATTTGGCTTTTGTGCCTATCGATATCAAGGAGTTGACCAATACGCGCTTTGAGGCCTATTTTGTCAACGACTCCAATTATTATATGCGTTTCACCTATGCTACGGCAGAAGGAAATAGTTGGAAGTTAAGAGTCACCGAAGAGGTAGAACCAAATACGAAACTCTTTTTAGAGGAGTTTGGCCGTGAGGATCTTAATGATTTAGAGCGTGTGGCCATACAAATTCTGCCTTATAAAACGACCAAGCATTATTTGCTGAAACCCTCTGTAGATGTTCAGTTTCGCATAGATGCTGTCAAGTTCTATAAGCTACATACCTTTCAGAATAATGCATTCTTTGAGCAGCCAGCATTGGTATATACCATTATCAAGGACGACAAGCCTGTACGACCTTTGGTCATCGACGCTCAACAGCTGAAGGCGAATATGTATCAGAAAGGCGATAATACCCCCCAGGCACGCCCAGAAATCAAAAAGGAATATAAAGAAGGCGACCCCATTGTTGTTGATCTGCACGCAGATGCTCTTCTGGAAACAACGAATGGCATGAATGCCACAGACATCCTTAACTACCAATTGGATGTCTTGCGCAAGACACTTAAAACCTATGAAAAGAAAAAGGGAACAAAGATTATCTTTATTCATGGAAAAGGTGAGGGCGTGTTGCGTAAAGCTATCATCAATGAGCTACAGTATAAGTATAAACATTATATTTACCAAGATGCATCTTTCCGCGAATACGGTTATGGTGCCACACAAGTGACAATCAAATGAAATACGGATTAATGAAAGTAGCCGCAGCAATACCAAGTATTCGTGTGGCTGATGTGGAATTTAATGTCCAGCAGATTGAGAGTCTTATTGTTCAGGCTGAAGGAAAGGGCGTAGAACTTATTGTGTTCCCAGAACTAAGCATCACGGGATATACTTGTCAGGACCTATTCAGCCAGCAACTCCTTCTCGACAAGGCAGAAGAATCCCTGCTAGTTCTTCTTGACTTTACTCGCAAGTTGAACATCATCTCTGTTGTGGGACTTCCTGTTCGTGTTGGCGCCTTATTGTACAATTGTGCAGTTGTCATCCAGCAAGGTAGCATCCTTGGTGTCATTCCCAAAACGCACCTGCCAAATTATAATGAGTTTTACGAGAAAAGGTGGTTCGCTTCTGCTGCCGATTTGATTCCACAGGACATTTATCTGGCTGGTAGTCCTATTCACATATCAAACGAGCCTATCGTCTTCCGTACTTGCGATGGTGCTTGCTTTGGCATTGAGATTTGTGAGGACGTCTGGGCTCCATTGCCACCAAGCAATAATCTAGCCTTGGCTGGAGCAGATATTATCTTAAATCTCTCTGCCACAGATGAATTAAATGGAAAGCATAAGTATCTCTGCTCGCTTCTTGCTCAGCAGAGTGCACGCATGATGTGTGGCTACGTGTATAGCAGTTGTGGTTTTGGCGAATCAACACAGGATGTCGTTTATGGCGGAAATGCACTTATCTATGAAAATGGCATCTTGCTCGCTGAAGCTGATCGCTTCTCTATCGACCCTCAGCTGCGTATTCAGCAAATAGATATAGACAGACTTCGTCTTGAACGCCAAAACAACACAACATTCCGTTCGGCCCAGGTTGGAGCTGTAGCTCGTGTGATTAATACCAAACTGGTAGAACATCGTGAGTTTGAACTCATCAGAACAATTAATCCTTATCCTTTCATTCCCAAGGATGAAGATATGATTGATGCTTGTGAAGAGATTCTTAATATTCAGACGATGGGCTTATGCAAGCGTCTTCATCACACGCGTTGTGAGAATGTCGTTATTGGTATTAGTGGTGGTCTTGATTCAACATTAGCATTGCTTATTACCATTCGCGCCTTTGACAAGTTGGGATTGTCTCGTCGTGGTATCACAGGTATTACGATGCCTGGATTTGGCACCACAGACCGTACTCATGAGAATGCCGTCAAACTGATGCAGTCACTTGGTATAACGATTCGCGAAATCAATATTTCAAAGTCTGTTCTCCAGCATTTTGAAGACATAGGCCATCAGGTAGAGAATCATGATGTAACATACGAGAATTCTCAGGCTCGCGAACGCACACAAATACTGATGGATGTGGCTAATCAAGTAGGTGGTATGGTTATCGGTACAGGCGACCTTTCAGAATTAGCTTTAGGGTGGTGTACCTATAATGGTGATCATATGTCTATGTATGGTGTGAACGCTGGTGTTCCTAAGACATTGGTACAGTACCTCATCAAGTATATTGCCAACCAGCCAGCATTCCTTCAGGAAAGAGAAACCTTGATAGATGTGATAGAAACCCCCATCTCGCCAGAGTTGACACCAGCGGATGCTGATGGAAATATCGCTCAGAAAACCGAAGATCTTGTCGGTCCCTACGAACTGCATGATTTCTTCTTGTATTATCATCTGCGCGTAGGTTTCCGTCCTTCAAAGATATTCTTGTTGGCACAGCATGCCTTCGGCGACAAGTATGACGACGACACGATTAAGCATTGGTTAAAGACCTTCTGTCGTCGTTTCTTTAATCAACAGTTCAAACGCTCATGCCTGCCAGATGGTCCGAAGGTGGGAAGCGTAAGCCTCTCTCCACGAGGTGACTGGCGCATGCCAAGCGATGCTTCGAGTGCTCTTTGGCTGAAAGAATGCGACGAACTCTAATAAACGAAATCCCCTGTTATCCGTCAATCATTAGATAACAGGGGATTTTTATATTAATTCTTTTTTAATCTTACACTTCCCATCCCACTGCAGATGCTCCAAGTACAGCTGCAGAAGAACCATCAAGACCGCTAACCAAGAACTTGGCTTTTCCCTTGAAGATCTTTAATACGTGTTTGTCGTATGACTCACGGATAGGTTTCATAATAAGTTCGCCAGCTTTGGTCATACCGCCAAAGAAGATAAATGCTTCAGGAGATGAGAATGCAGCAAAGTCTGCGCAAGCCTCTCCGAGCATGTTTCCGGTAAACTCATAAATCTCGTTTGCCAACTCATCACCCTTTTCGGCTGCAATAGAAACATCGAGTGAAGTGATGTCTGCAGGATTGATATCGCGGAGTAGGGAAGGACGTTCAGTAGTTGACAATATTTCGCGAGCTGTACGTGCAACACCTGTTGCTGAGCAATAAGCTTCAAGACAGCCAGTACGACCACATCCGCAGCTACGACCATTTTCACGACGCATGATGACGTGACCAAGCTCACCGGCAAATCCATCGTGACCATAGAGCAACTGGCCATTTACCACGATACCAGAACCAACGCCAGTACCAAGAGTGATAACGATAAAGTTCTTCATGCCGCGAGCAACGCCATAAACCATCTCGCCAATAGCTGCTGCATTGGCATCGTTTGTAAGTGCTACAGGAATACCATTCAGCTTGTCACTGAACATTTTTGCCAAGGGAACGATGCCATCATGTGCCCAAGGTAAGTTGGGAGCGAATTCGATTGTTCCATTATAGTAGTTACCATTAGGAGCACCAATACCCATAGCTTTAATGGTATCAATACCTCCAACTTGCTCGATGATGGGTTGTAATGCTTCTACAGAAGCTGCTACATAATCTTCAGCAGAGGTAAATCCTCCGGTCTTTATAGCAGTTGTGGCTTTAATATCGCCGCGGGCATCAACAATTCCAAATACTGAGTTTGTGCCTCCTAAGTCCAAGCCTATAACGTATGGCTTAATAGTTGATTGAGTCTCCATTATTGTACATTTAGTGTGAGTAAAATCAACTGCAAAGATAACTTAATTATTTGGAATAATTTGCTTACTTAACATTTTTTATAAGTGAAACAAAAATTATTATTAGCGGATTCTTCATTTCTAATTAAAATTAGTACCTTTGCAAACATTATGCCGTTTGTTGTTAACACGATACCAAACATACTAGATATTGTATTTAAGGGAATGCTCATAGGTATTATCGCTTCTGCACCTATGGGGCCTGTTGGAGTACTCTGTGTTCAGCGCACACTGAACAAGGGCCGATGGTATGGTTTTGTTACAGGAGTTGGCGCTTCTGTAAGTGATATGATTTATGCGGGAATTACCGGTTTGGGTATGGGATATGTGGTAGATTTTGTTAGCAACGATACCACACGTTTCTATCTTCAGATAGCAGGAAGTGTGATGCTTCTTTTATTTGGTATTTTTACCTATCGCACGGATCCTACAAAAAACATACGAAAGCCTGGTCAGAAGAAAGGTACATTGGCACATAATGCTATAACGGCTTTTCTGGTGACTTTAAGCAATCCTCTTATTATCTTTCTGTTTATGGCACTCTATGCCCAGTTTGCATTTGGACTTCAGCCAGATCTTCCTATTGATATGGTTGTTGGTTTCCTTAGCATTATAGGCGGTGCTTTGCTATGGTGGTGGTCGCTGTCGTGGTTAGTTGATAAGATCAGAACCAAGTTCGACCAGAATGGTATCAAGCTGATTAATCAGATTATCGGCATGTTAGTGATTGTCGGTAGTGTTATTATTTTACTCTCAACGCTTACAAGTTTGCATCTTTATCATATTTTTTAGTTATTTCTTATTATGTTTATTGCACAGGAATTACGTAAAAATAATATTGCGGAATACCTGCTTTATATGTGGCAGGTAGAGGATACTATTCGAGCTTTTGATTGTTCGCTTTCTCGTATTCGTCGCGAATATATCGATTGTTTTGATTATACAGAAGAACAAAAAGATGACGAAGCTGATTGGTTCGGCAATCTTATAAAGATGATGAACGAGGAAGGTTGTCGGGCGCAAGGTCATTTGCAGATCAACAAAGTAACACTTCAGTTGTTGTCAGAACTGCATGCACAGCTTTTAGCATCGCCCAAGTTCCCCTTTTACAACACTGCCTATTATAAGGTTTTACCTTTTATTGTTGAATTGCGCAATCATGGTGCCAATAAGGAAGAGGGTGAAATCGAGACCTGTTTGAATCTGTTGTATGGTGTTATGATGCTCCGTTTGCAGAAAAAAGAGGTTTCGACTAGCACATCGCATGCCGTAAAAGAGGTATCGACTTTTATTGGGATGCTGTCTGACTATTATAAAAAAGATAAAGAAGAAGGATTAAAGTTTGAGTAGGTCATGAATATTCTTATCACGGGCTGTAATGGTCAATTAGGTAACGAGATGCAGCTGTTGGAGGGTAAGTATCCTCTGCATACATTCTTTAATACTGACGTTAATGAATTGGACATCACGAATCAAGAAGCTATTGCGGCATTCGTTAATATCCATGAGATTGACGGCATTGTCAACTGCGCTGCTTATACTGCAGTGGATAAAGCAGAAAGCAACACGGAGCTATGTACACTGTTGAACAGCAGCGCTCCAGGATACTTAGCTAAAGCTGTAGAACAGCGTGGCGGATGGATGATTCAAATCAGTACAGATTACGTGTTCGACGGCACGAGTCATGTGCCCTATGTAGAAACCGCTCCCGTATGCCCCAATAGCGTTTATGGTCGTACTAAATTAGAAGGAGAAATTGCTGTACGTGAATCTTGCAAAAGGTCAGTGATTATCCGTACAGCTTGGTTGTATTCTACGTTTGGCAACAACTTTGTGAAGACCATGATTCGTTTAGGGCAGGAACGTGATGAGCTAGGCGTGATCTTTGATCAAATAGGAACACCAACTTATGCTCGTGACTTAGCTTTAGCCATTATGACAGTCATTGATAAAGGAATTGTTCCTGGCGTCTATCATTTTAGTAACGAGGGTGTCATCTCTTGGTATGACTTTGCAAAAGCGATCCATCGTATCGCAGGAGTGAAAGACTGTCATGTGCGCCCATTACATACTGTGGAATATCCTACACCCGCAGCCAGACCACACTATAGTGTTTTGGACAAATCCAAGATAAAAGAGACTTATCAGATAGAAATACCCTATTGGGAGGAGTCGTTAAGAGAGTGTATAGAAAAATTATAAATAGAGTTTTAGGCAAGTTCGCTTGAAATCCAAATAAAAGTAAGCAATGCGCGAAGAAATAGAAAGAAGAAGAACATTTGCGATTATATCGCACCCAGATGCAGGTAAGACCACATTGACTGAGAAGTTCCTGCTTTTCGGTGGACAGATTCAGGTAGCCGGTGCTGTTAAAAGCAATAAGATTAAGAAGACGGCCACCAGTGACTGGATGGAGATAGAAAAGCAGCGTGGTATTTCGGTTAGTACCTCTGTGATGGAGTTTGACTATACCCCTGAAGGAAAAGATATTGAATACAAGGTAAATATCCTCGACACACCAGGTCACCAAGACTTCGCTGAAGATACGTTCCGCACACTGACAGCCGTTGACTCTGCTATTATCGTTGTTGACGGAGCTAAGGGTGTTGAGACTCAGACACGCAAACTGATGACAGTTTGTCGTATGCGCAAGACACCTGTTATTATCTTCATCAACAAGATGGACCGTGAAGGCCGTGATCCTTTTGATCTGCTCGATGAACTAGAGCAAGAGCTGGAAATCAAAGTTCGTCCTTTAAGTTGGCCTATCAACCAAGGTGCAAAATTCAAGGGCGTCTATAATATTTACGAGAAAAAGCTTGATCTCTTTACACCTGATAAACAGCGTGTCACAGAGAAGGTTGAAGTAAATATTGATAGCGAAGAACTGGATAAGAGAGTTGGAAGTAGCGATGCAGAGAAACTGCGTGAGGACTTGGAGCTCGTAGATGGTGTTTATCCAGAGTTCGATGTTGAGTCATATCGTTCTGCAGAGGTGGCACCCGTTTTCTTCGGCTCTGCACTGAACAACTTTGGCGTTCAGGAGCTTTTGAATTGCTTCGTTGAGATTGCACCGTCACCCCGACCCACAAAGGCAGAGGAGCGCGAAGTGCAACCCGATGAGCAGAAGTTTACCGGTTTCATATTCAAGATTACTGCCAACATTGATCCCAATCACCGTTCATGTATCGCCTTCTGCAAGGTTTGCAGCGGTATGTTCCAACGCAATGTGCCATATCTACACGTGCGCCAGGGTAAAACGATGCGTTTCACATCTCCTACGCAATTTATGGCTCAGCGTAAATCTACTATCGACGAGGCATGGCCCGGAGATATTGTTGGTTTGCCTGATTCTGGTGGCGTGTTTAAAATTGGCGATACGCTAACTGCTGGCGAACAGCTTCATTTCCGTGGATTGCCTTCTTTCTCACCAGAACTCTTTAAATACATCGAAAACGACGATCCCATGAAGTCTAAGCAGCTGCAAAAGGGTATTGACCAGCTGATGGATGAAGGTGTGGCTCAGTTGTTCGTAAACCAGTTCAACGGCAGAAAGATTATCGGCACTGTAGGTCAGCTTCAGTTTGAGGTAATTCAATATCGCTTGGAGAATGAATACAATGCCAAATGTCGATGGGAACCAGTTCATCTGTATAAGGCATGTTGGATCTCTAGTGACGACGAACAGGAGTTGGAGAATTTCAAGAAGCGTAAATATCAATATATGGCCAAAGACAAGCAGGGACGTGATGTGTTCTTAGCAGACTCTGGCTATGTCCTTCAGATGGCTCAACAGGATTTTGAACATATCCAATTCCATTTCACAAGTGAGTTTTAATTGCAAATAATATTTGTATGACACAGCAACAAGACATCAAAAATGCAGTAGAAATACTGAGAAAGGGTGGGGTGATTCTTTATCCTACTGACACGGTTTGGGGTATTGGTTGTGATGCAACTAACGCAGATGCAGTTAAACGCGTTTATCAGATTAAACAGCGCGACGACTCAAAAGCTTTGATTTGCTTGGTGGACTCAGATGCAAGACTTCAACGTTATGTTAGAAATGTGCCCGATGTGGCCTGGCAGCTGATTGACAGTTTGAATGATGCAGAAGCAAAACCAACTACGCTGATTCTCGATGGCGCCATTAATTTGGCAGAGAATCTGATTGCCGAAGATGGTTCTATTGGTATTCGCATCACTCAAGAAGCTTTTTCAAAGGAGCTTTGTTTCCGTTTCCAGAAAGCACTTGTGTCAACCTCTGCAAATATCAGTGGTGAACCAGCTGCCCAGAATTACTGCGACATCGACCCACGAATCATCGAACAAGTTGATTATGTATGCTGGACACGCAGACAAGAGCACAAACCACATCAGCCATCTAGTATCATTAAACTAGAGCAGGATGGGGGAGTGAAGATCATTAGAAAGTAAGTTTATATTTCTTACCAAGTTAAAGCCACTCAGCTAATTATTCAGCTGAGTGGCTTCTTTGTTATCACAAATTGTCTAGAAAATTAAAAAAGGCCACCTAATAGATGAATCTACAGGTGGCCTTCCTCTTTATGAATTCAGTTTATGTGTTGAAATGGTATTTCTTGGATTATACGATACCCTGAGCCATCATAGCCTTAGCTACCTTCATGAAGCCGGCAACGTTTGCACCCTTCACGTAGTTGATGTAGCCATCAGCCTGTGTACCATACTTCACGCAGTTCTCGTGAATGTCGTTCATGATGCGCTTCAGGTAGTCATCAACTTCCTTAGCAGTCCAGCTCAGACGCTCAGAGTTCTGAGACATTTCAAGACCAGATACTGATACACCACCAGCGTTTGAAGCCTTACCAGGAGCGTACAGGATCTTAGCATCCTGGAAGATCTTGATGGCCTCGGGCAGTGAAGGCATGTTTGCACCCTCAGCTACAGCGATAACACCGTTCTTTACGAGTGCAGCAGCTTCGTCGCCATTGATCTCATTCTGAGTAGCGCAAGGCAGAGCGATATCAGCCTTCTCGTACCAAGGACGCTTGCCCTCGTAGTACTTAGCTGTAGGATACTCCTCAACATATTCCTTAATACGTCCACGCTCTACGTTCTTCAGCTCCATGATGAAGTCGAGCTTAGCGCGATCGATACCGTCTGGATCGTAGATGTAACCATCTGAGTCAGACATAGTCATGGGGATAGCGCCCAACTGCAGACACTTTTCAGCAGCATACTGAGCTACGTTACCAGCACCAGAAATCAGAACCTTCTTACCCTTCAGGTCGATGCCGCGAGTTGCCAGCATAGATGTGAGGAAGTAAACAGTACCGTAACCAGTAGCCTCAGGACGAATCAGTGAACCACCGAACTGGATGCCCTTACCTGTGAGCACACCCTGGAACTGGTGTGTGAGCTTCTTGTACTGACCGAACATATAGCCAACCTCACGACCACCTACGCCGATGTCACCAGCAGGTACGTCCTCATCGGGACCAATGTGGCGATAGAGCTCGTTCATGAAGGCCTGGCAGAAACGCATTACTTCTGCGTCGCTCTTACCGCGGGGAGAGAAGTCTGAACCACCCTTAGCACCACCCATAGGAAGTGTTGTCAGTGAGTTCTTGAAGGTCTGCTCGAAAGCCAAGAACTTCAGAATACCCAGGTTTACAGACTTGTGATAACGGATACCGCCTTTGTAAGGACCAATGGCGTTATTGTGCTGAATGCGATAACCCATATTTGTCTGAACGTTGCCCTTGTCGTCAACCCATGTTACGCGGAACTCAATCACGCGATCGGGAATGCAAAGACGCTCAATCAGATTGTACTTCTCAAATTCAGGGTGCTTGTTGTACTCTTCTTCGATCGTAGGAAGAACTTGACTCACGGCCTGAATGTATTCAGGCTCGTTGGGGAATCTAAGTTTAAGATTCTCTACAACTTGTGCTGCATTCATAATCTTTTACCTTTTTAATTAATTTTTGAACTAAAGTTTATTTTTTTTGCGTTTGCGGTTGCAAAGTTATAGCAAAAATATGAAAACGCAAACATTTTATCAATTATTTTATGGATTAATGTACTTTTTGATACTTATAAACGTCAGTTCTTGATTCATATCAAGCCAAAAGGGTATTTTAAGCTAGAATGACAGACTTCAAAATGACAAATAGCATCATTTTTTTATGAGTTGCTTTACAAATTGTAAATCGTAGTTGTTGTATTGGTGAAAGAATGCTATTAAACGTTCATTCGACAACTTTAATAGCTTTATACTGATACTTTGATAAAACAATTGTTTGTAGATTGAATTTAATCCAGGGGCTAGAAATGATGATTCTAGAGTCTAGAATGATTCAATCTAGAGTCTAGAACCGGACGATCTAGGGGCTAGAATGATGTGATCTAGAGTCTAGATGGAGACCAAAAGTACCGCTTTTGCAAGTCAAAACTAACGCTATTGCAAGTCAAAACTAACGCTATTGCAAGTCAATAGTAACGCTTTTGCAAATGAAATGTATTAGTATTGTCTTTGAAAAGTATAAGTATAGTTACTTAAAAGGATAAGTTTTCTTTTATTGAAAGAATAATTTTTGTAAGCCTAAAGCGACTGTTTGTTTTGATGAGTTGTATTGATTTGGTGCTGCATTTGGTCCCTATAAAACGGTAATACCAAACAAACGATAATCGGCATTATGATAAATAGGCAATTAGGGCATAAATAATTTATCTCCTATTTTATCAATGAGAGTCTGCTTATATATAATATATGGTGAAAAGTAAGATAAGGTGGAAAGTAATATAAGATTGAAAGTAAAATAAGGAGGAATTTAAAATGAAGTCTTAGAGGATAAACTACAAATAAAGGAATGGATGTTACGCACAAATAAATTTAGGTGCAGATTCGCGTTCATGTGTAAAGCTGAATCTGCACCTTTTATAATCGAAATTCTTTTATGTTAGAATCCTTTTAAACTAGAAATCCTTTTATGTTAGAATCCTTTTATATTAGAAATTATATTTCATATATATGGAACTATATTTTTAGTGTTTTAAAAAGTATATCCCAACGTAAACAGAAGTTGATGACGTTTGAAATTTAAAGAGCTTGGAGTTGAAATATTTGTTTCCCAAGCACCATTATCATTGAATTCTACATCTGGCTGGAATGGATAAAACATTCCTTTTGTCATGCTGTACTGATATGCAATGTCAAACGATACTTTGTTAACGCGATAACCAAAACCTGCTGTGATACGATTGGTACCCTTCCAGTTGACATAATCAGGTGTTGATGAGAAATATGTGCCAGGAGAATCCAATGTGGTATCACGGAAGCCTTTCTCATTGTAGGCAGCCGACTGGTAGTTGTAACCCAGACGAACAGCAATTGATGGATCTGGCTTGAACTCGGCACCAAGTTTCAACAATGAAACACCTTTCAAGGTACGATCTGTATGATTGTTCATGACGCGGTCAGAGTATGAATTCTCGTTGTCGTACTCATCGTATGTGCCATCATAGATGCGGGTGTCTGCTGTGCTATAATCACTATATTCGTAGCTGGCACCAAGAGCCAGGTAATTTCCGATGGTATGTCCTAAGCTCAATCCAAACTTCCAAGGTGTGTAATACTTGTACTCATAGACATCGTCGCTAGACAGATTATCATAGCCCCAGGGTTCAAATCCTTCAGGGATAGCAGTATTATTATGAAGCACAGTGTAGTTCTCTGACTTCATCTCATACCATGTAGGCGTAGAAATAGAAAGTCCGATACGGAATGGAGATTCTTCGATTGGCAAGAAGATGATACCTGCCTTCATATCTACACCTTTTCCGCTGATGCGACGCTCATCTTCAAGAACCATTGTGCCAGTTGAAAATCCATTAGCATCAATTATTTCCTCATCGTAAAGGCTATAACCTTTATAGTTGATATCGTGCAGGCCTAAAGTGAAGCCCCAGAAGAAACGATTATGAACATTACCACTGATGTTGAAATCGTAGTCAGCTATCCAGCCACGATGAGACTTGTCAAAGTAGTAGTTATCTGCATCATTAAAAAGCATTGCATGATCGGCCCCCGTCGGGAATGCTGAGGTATTCTGATCATCCACATTATATACATTATGGTATAAATAATCCCATTGAGTGAATGGATAGCCATAGTCATTATTCTCATTGAGATTTCTATACCCCATCCATTTATTGGTGTAATTGTTATAACCTAATGAATATCCTCCAGCTACATCACTGCCAAATGTATGCTTGGCAAAAGCCAGCTTATTGAGCGATGCGGCATGTGCAAAGCGGTTGTTGACCTGAATAATCTGGTCGAAGTTGCGGCTCTTGTGGTAGTTGAAGCCGAAGTTGACATAAGCATCTTCGTCAAATAGATTCAAGGTTAAAACGAAACCAGCCTGATCGAAACTCAGATTGGTCTTGCCAAGATTATCAAACTTGTTCACCTCTTCCTGATTGACGCCACCGAACGAGATGGATGCATATGAATGGCGGAACATACCAATACCAGCTGGGTTGGTTGACATCGTAGAGATATCGGCTCCAAGTGCTTCGAGTGCGCCACCCATTCCAACATAGCGTGCAGTACCATTGAGGTCTGAACCTAACACACGCGCATTCTCATAGGTGTCCTGTGCAGTTGCCGACAGCATGGCCAGCGAAGCTGCTGCTAAAACGATATATCTTTTCATAATGGTTATTTCGTAATTGATTTATAGTACTTTTCCATTTTTATCTGCGACTGCCACCACGACTACCGCCGCGACTGCCTCCACCTATGGAGCCACCACGACTGCCGCCCATGGATGAGCCTCCGCCAAATGATCCGCGGCTTCCGCTAGATCCGAACGAACCGGTGCTACGGCTTTCGTATGACGATGAACTTGAACGACGGCTTCCAGAGTCAAACACACTTCCACTGCTGCGAGTTGGCGTAGAAGACGAGCCACCGATTACTGATCTGCGTGAACCTGTAGAGCGTGGTGAAGCAGATTGAGCTCGGTTTGTGGTGCCACGCGAACCTATTGAAGAGGCACGAGAGCCAACAGAGTAACTGCGTGAACCAACAGAAGATGTAGTGGTGCGACGGCTTCCCAACGAAGAACCTCTGTAGGCACCAGAACCATGAGCCACACCACGATAGTTGCCGTGGTATCCCCTATTCCAGTTGTGCGTTACGCCACCATACCAGCCATAATGCCAAGGATGGTAGTAGTGCCAGGAGTAGTAACCACCCCACCCCCATGACCATGAGCCATAGTACCAAGGATCATACCATCCATAGTGCCATCCCCATCCAGCATACCAAGGATCGTACCAGGTGTAATCATACCAAGGATAGAACGATGCGTAATACCAGGGTGAATGCCAAGAGCGGAAGCCCCAGGAATCACGCCGTCCATCAAGATAGCCATCCCAGTAAGACTCCGATGGCGTATAGTCTTCCCAGCGAGCCATTTTCTTAGTGATGCTGTAATCCTCTTGGGTTGAATCTGGATAGACACCCATGGTCTCGTCAAAATCTATCACGTCGTTAGCCGAATCATTTGCCAAGACATCGTATGAGTTGCCGCGACGATTGTAGTCATCGACACTTCTGGAGCTACCAGAATAATAAGTATTCTCGGCAGAACGCTCTGCAGAAGAATACGTTTTAGCGGGCTTCGACTTTTTGGGAACAAAGTACATGTCATCCTGAGCCAGCAAGGTAGTTGGCAGGATGCCAAAGCTGAGGGTCAGTAACAATAACTTTTTCATATCTCTTAAATCCTTTAGTTTATATTCTTTTACGATGCAAAAATAAAACTTATTTCCATGCAAATTTACGGAAAAACCCTAAAACATAGTAGGATTTTCCCTAATTTTTGTAATTTTGCGGGTAAATTTAACAAAGAAATGAAGTATTACGAGGTTACATTTATTATAAAGGGAGCAGAAGAACTGCAGCAGACAGCTTGTGACGTTTTTGCTTCGATGGCAGCAGAAGCTGGATTTGAAACTTTTGAAGAGTGCGAAAACGGCCTTAAGGGATATGTTCAGCAGAACCTATTCGATAGGTCTGCACTTGATGGCATTATAGAAGATTTCCCCCTACCCTTTTCTATCAGCTATACTGTTGAGGAAGCTGAGGATAAAGATTGGAATGAACAGTGGGAGAAGGAAGGATTCATGCCAATTTGTATCCAGATGCCTGTTTCGCGTGGAGAAGGTGTCTTAGCGATTCATGACGGAAGACATCTGCCAGAGAAAATGGATATGGGCATTGAAATAGATGCACACTTGGCCTTTGGCACAGGAACACACGAAACAACCCGCATGATCGTAACCTCGCTTCTTGACTTGGATCTGAACAACAAGCGCTTTTTAGATTGTGGCACAGGCACCGGTATTTTAGCTATAACGGCTTTGAAACTGGGGGCCTGCGAAGCCATTGGTTATGATATCGACGAATGGAGTGTAGATAATGCCAGGCATAATGCGGTGATTAATCGTGTAGATGATCACTTCCAGTCATATCTTGGCGATGCTAAAGTTTTGGATGATGCAATACAAGGACATTTCGATATCATAACAGCCAATATCAATAGGAATATCCTGCTGGCAGATATGCCTGCCTTTGTGGGTAAAATGAAAGAACATGCGATCCTTATATTAAGTGGTTTTTATGAGGATGACATTGAAATACTTACAAGAAAAGCAACTGAGCTGGGATTGCAAAAGAAAGCCCAGCGGCTGGATGACCACTGGGCTTGTTTAGTATTCGAAAAGTGATTTGTCAATACGTTAGTTATTGACAGATCCTCCCACAATATCAAGCAATTCTGAAGTGATAGCCTGCTGACGACTCTTGTTGTACTGCAGATTCAACTGACGCAAGAGCTCGTCGGCATTGTCGGTAGCTGTCTGCATCGCAACCATACGCGCTGCATGCTCTGAGGCAACACTATCGAGAAGTGCGGTGTAGAGCATCAGATGAGCGTACTTAGGAATCAAACTAGAAAGCACACTATCCATATCAGGCTCAACGATGAAGTTGTCATTCAGAGGCTTTGTTTCCTCTTTCTTTGAACCCTCATCATGTGAAGCACCATGCTTCTTCAGATATTCCTGCGACTTCTTAGTAGCAATATTCGAAGTGAGATCACGCTCGTGATCACGCTCCAACTCGCTTTCAACATCAATCGGTAGGAAGGTCTTCTTACAAAGAATCTGCGATCCGGCACTCTTGAAGTGATGATAGATCAAGTCCACTTTGTCGATTTCCCCATCGGCAAAACGCTGGCCGAGCTCGGCGGCCAGTTTGATGCATTGATTAACGTTAGGATGATCCACCATTTCGTTTTGATCATACATCACGTTAAAACCCATCTTCCTGGCTTTCTCTGCTACTTTTCTTCCGATTGGATACACCTCGACATTTTCTGCGCCTAGTTGGTCAGACAGCTGCTTCACGGTGCTCAGCATCATCTTGATGACATTGGCGTTGAACCCACCACAGAGTGAAGAATTAGAAGAGTAAACAACTAAAGCCACTCGTTTTACTGGGCGCACCTGATCATAAATAGACTGAGCTTCTGCCTCGGCAGCGAGGAATGACTTAAGAATATGCTCAAGCATTGACTCATAGGGCAGCATGTTCTGGATAGCCACCTGAGCATGATGCAGCTTAGAACTTGCCACCATTTTCATAGCGGAAGTGATCTTACGCGTGCTGTTGACCGAGGCAATACGGCCTTTAATTTCTTTCAGGCTGGGCATAGGCTATCATGCTTTGTATGTTCCGGCGATATCAGCCATCACTGACTCAATCTTCTGCGTGGTGGCATCGTCAATGTTGCCACTGGCCAGTGTCTCGATAACCTCCGGAGCTGACGAACGCAACTTGTCGAGGAACTGATTCTGGCACTCGCGAACCTTGTCGATGGGTACCTCGCGCATCAAACCGTGCACACCACAATAGAGGATGGCCACCTGCTCACCAACGGGCATGGGGCTATACTGTGGCTGAATGAGCAACTGATTGTTCTTACGACCACGATCCAGCGTCATTGCGGTCACTGCATCCATATCACTAGAGAACTTAGAGAAAGCCTCCAACTCGCGATACTGAGCTTGGTCAATCTTCAGTGTACCGGCCACCTTCTTCATACTCTTGATTTGAGCCGAACCACCTACACGAGATACAGAGATACCTACGTTGATGGCAGGGCGGAAACCCTGGTTGAAGAGGTCTGACTCCAAGAATATCTGACCGTCGGTGATTGAGATAACGTTGGTTGGGATGTAAGCTGATACGTCGCCGGCCTGAGTCTCAATGATAGGCAGCGCGGTGAGCGAACCACCACCCTTCACGTGGCCTTTCATACACTCGGGCAGGTCGTTCATCTGTTCGGCTACTTCCTGCTGCTCGTTCATCTTGGCAGCGCGCTCAAGCAAACGAGAATGCAAATAGAACACATCACCAGGGTAAGCCTCACGTCCAGAAGGACGACGCAGAATCAGCGATACTTCACGATAAGCTACGGCCTGCTTTGAAAGGTCATCATAGACCACGAGTGCAGGAAGACCGCGATCGCGGAAGTACTCACCGATAGCAGCTCCGGCAAAAGGTGCATAATACTGCATAGCTGCAGGATCAGCTGCTGTAGCTGCCACGATAATCGTGTAAGGCATAGCGCCATGCTCCTTCAGTGTCTGAACAAGATTGGCTACAGTACTAGCTTTCTGTCCGATGGCTACGTAGATACAGTAAACGGGCTTGCCTGCTTCATAGAAACTCTTCTGGTTGATGATCGTATCAACAGCAATAGCAGTCTTACCTGTCTGACGGTCGCCAATGATAAGCTCACGCTGACCACGACCAATAGGAATCATCGAGTCGATAGCCTTCAGACCGGTTTGTAGCGGCTCTTTCACTGGTTGACGATAGATAACGCCAGGCGCTTTGCGGTCAAGCGGCATCTCGAAAGCGTCAGTGAGATCAATGTCGCCCTTGCCGTCGACAGCTTGACCCAGAGGGTTGATGACGCGTCCCAGCATATTATCGTTGACACGAATTGAAGCAATACGCTTGGTACGCTTAACAACCATGCCCTCTTTAATGCCTGATGTGCTGCCGAGCAACACACAACCTACGTTGTCTTCCTCCAAGTTCATGACGATAGCCATCGTACCGTTTTCGAATTCGAGCAGCTCGTTGGCCTCGGCATTTCGCAGACCATAGATACGGGCTACACCATCGCTAACGGTTAGTACGGTACCAACTTCGTCAAACTGTGCAGCATTCTGAATGCCTTTCAGTTGCTCAAGAAGTACCTGACTGACTTCGCTTGGTTTTATTTTATCTGACATTGTTTTAATTTTTATTCGTTATGACGTTACGACGTTTTTGCGTGATAACGTTATTTCTTAAGTATGTTAAGAATGGAGTTGAGCTTAGTCTTCACGCTTGCATCCATGCGAAACGTGTCGTATTCCAATATGAAACCACCAATGATGTCGGGGTTCACCTCTGTTTCAAACTCCACTGTGCCTTGAGTTCGGCTCTCCACCATCTGGCGCATCTTCTGTTCCGTCTCAGCGGAAACGCGCGCGGCGGTGGTGAGTTTGCCACGAATGACATTCTTCTGCTTGCGGTAAAGCGTCATGTACGAGTAGGCCATAAACTGAATCATGCTTTCGCGGTCCTCCTTCAATACCAGAGATATGAAGGTTTGCATCAGCGGACAGGGTGTGCCACCAGTAGCTACCTCCAGCAACTTCTGCTTCTCGGACTTGTCCAGCATGGGGTTGTCGATGGTCTGTCGAAGCATGGGCACATCGGTATAGCTCTTAGCCAGTGTCATCATTTCCTGATACACCTGTGCTTCAAGCTGGGCATCCGTAGCACTCTTCAGCAGTGCCCTTGCATATCTCGTAGAGATTACTCCGATATCCATACGCGTTTACCTTAATTATTTAACAGTAGAGTCATCCAGCATGCGATCTATCAAATCCATCTGCGACTTATCGTCACGGAGGTTCTGACGGAGAACCTTTTCAGCGATGCCTACGCTGAGGGTTGCAACCTGCTGACGAATATCAGCGATGGCCGCCTTCTTCTCCTGCTCGATGGCAATCTTTGCTTCCTCCATCAAGCGGGCGCCCTCTAGCCTAGCCTTCTGCTGAGCCTGCTCGACGATAGCGTCGCGCGACTCGGCGGCCTCCTTCAGTATCTGAGCTTGCTTCTCGCGTGCCTCCTGCAAGATGGATTCACCTTCCTTCTCGATATTGGCCAAACGCTCCTGAGCCTCGTGTGCCTTGCGCAGACTATCGTCTATAAATTTGTTTCGCTCGTCCACCATATTGATGATGGCGGGGAAACCAAACTTAGCAAGTACACCAAAGACCACCAAGAACGCCAGCAACATCCAGAACAGAAGTCCTAGATCTGGCGTCAGGATTGCTGGTAATTGAGTGAAATCCATTTGCTATACGGTTTTATTTGATCAAGAATGCACAAGCTGCAATTGCGAAAAGGGCACAACCCTCGACGAAGGCAGAGGTCAGAATCATCTGTGTGAAGATCTTACCAGAAGCCTCTGGCTGGCGAGCAATAGCGTCAACAGCGCTACCACCAATCTTACCAATACCCAAACCAGCACCAATCACTGCAATACCAGCACCAATACCGCAGCCCAGCTGAGCCAGACCTTCGGCCAATAATAATGATGTAATCATAATTTTAAAAGTTTTAAATTATTAATAATGTTTATATTTTCAATTCTTTATTGTTTAGTTTATTCTGCATGATGTTCCGGATGCGCCAAACCAATGAACACAGCGCTAAGCATCGTGAACACATAAGCCTGGACAAAGGCCACCAGGAGTTCCAGTGCATTCATGAATAGCAACATCAGGATGCTGAACAGATTAAGTCCGATGCCAAGACCAACACCCATTGTCCAACCCAGGAAGATGACGCAGCTGAAACTGAGTATCATAGCGTGACCTGCCATCATGTTGGCGAAAAGACGGATCATCAGCGCGAATGGCTTGGTGAACACACCAAACAACTCGATAGCAGGCATCAGTGGAATAGCCTTCAAGAACATTGGCACTTCGGGCCAGAAAATCTCTTTCCAATACTCTTTATTACCAAAGAGATTGATAGCCAGGAACGTGCACAATGCAAAGAAGAACGTGATGTTGATATTGCCTGTGACATTCGATCCACCAGGGAAGACAGGAAGTAGTCCTAACAGGTTGGTGAACAGAATGAAAAAGAACACCGTCAGCAGATAGGGAGCGTAGGGCTTATAGTGCTTCTCGCCGATGGATGACTTGATGACATCATCGTTAATCATCATCACCAGCATCTCGACAGCACCGACGAATCCGCCTGGAGCATTACTGGTTTTATCATGCTTCTTATACCACCTGGCACAACTGAGGAATACTACCAGCAGTAGTGCCACAACGATCCAGATCTGCATCACGTTGCGAGTGATGCTGAGGTCTAACGGACGTTCGGTGGTGCCGTCTGGCATCTGCTCGTATATCTTGCCATGAGCTTCAGGGTTGAAGAAGAAGCCTGCCGGCAGAGAGTGCTCTGTGCAGAAATGCCACTCGCCAGTATGTGAACTCCTGATGATGATGGGCAGCGGAATGCTGATATGCTTACCCTCGTACGAAGCGATGTGCCACTCATAAGAGTCGGCCAAATGCTCCAAGACAATCTCTGAGATGTTCAGAGGTTCTTCGGTCTTGGGCGTCTCTTCAGCCAGCAATGATGATAAAGGCAGGAGTGCTAACGCTATCAGGATAATTAATGACTTTAGTCGTTTCATTTAATTCTTTGTTTATTAACTCGTTACGAACGGTTAGATACTCTCGAAAAGAAGATACTGAAATGAATCAGCGTTACCAGATAATAGATGCCAAACACGCAGATAAACGTCTTCATATCAGGCTCATTGGCAGTCATGTAATAGATGCCTATCACGGCAAGAGCCATCATGAAACGAAATCCCGATGTTCCCGTATAGAACGAGGTCAGATAGTCGTGGTGTCTGGATGCGACCATGTACCATATCCAACCACAAAGAAGATAGAAGAAAGAAGTGGCACAGATGCCAGCTACAGAGCCAACTAGGGTCGTAGGTGGTGCCATCAGCAGGAATCCTGCAAATAGCACGCACTCTATGATGAGAAGCTGAATGCTGTAATGGATGGCTGTAGAAAACAACTTCTTCTCTATCATGCTTCGATTAATTCTATACAGAGGCTGACAACATTCTTCTGCACCTCGACAAAACCTCCAAAAATATCGAGAGTTCTTTTCTCGCCTCCTGGTAGTGTGTAAACCACCCTACCCTTGTCGAGCGAAGAGATGATAGGTGCGTGGTTGACCAAGATCTCAAATTGTCCGAGCATTCCTGGTACGAGCACACTCTCTACATCGCCTTCAAACTCTATCTTTTCGGGAGAAACTATCTTAAGCTGCAACATAAATCATAGAACATTGAACGTTGAACATGTGCCATTAGGCATTAGGCCTTGGCTGCCTCCAGCAGTTTCTTGGCCTTAGCCTTAGCATCCTCGATAGTACCAACGTTGAGGAAGGCCTGCTCGGGCAGGTCATCGACCTCACCATCCAGAATGGCATTGAATCCCTTGATTGTTTCTTCGATGGGCACCATCACGCCTGGCAGACCAGTAAACTGTTCGGCAACAGAGAATGGCTGGCTGAGGAAACGCTGTACGCGACGTGCGCGGTTCACAGTGAGTTTATCCTCATCAGAAAGCTCGTCCATACCCAGAATAGCAATAATATCCTGCAACTCCTTGTAGCGCTGAAGAATCTCTTTCACGCGCTGCGCACAGTCATAGTGGGCCTTTCCTACTACGAGTGGGTCGAGAATACGTGAGGTAGAACCCAGTGGATCCACAGCAGGATAGATACCCAGCTCGGCAATCTTACGATCGAGCACGGTGGTTGCATCCAGATGGGTAAACGTAGTAGCAGGAGCAGGGTCGGTCAAGTCGTCGGCAGGCACATAGACAGCCTGAACAGAGGTGATAGAACCAGACTTCGTAGAAGTGATACGCTCCTGCATGGCACCCATCTCAGAGGCCAGCGTCGGCTGATAACCTACGGCAGAGGGCATACGACCCAGAAGCGCAGATACCTCAGAACCGGCCTGAGTGAAACGGAAGATATTGTCGATGAAGAACAGGATATCGGCAGCACCGCCGTCCTTACCGCCACCATCGCGGAAGCCCTCGGCTACGGTCAGACCTGAAAGGGCTACAGAAGCACGAGCACCAGGTGGCTCGTTCATCTGTCCATAAACGAGGGTTGCCTGACTCTTCTTCAGTTCCTCGGGGTCAACCAGCGACAGATCCCACTTACCCTGGGCCATCGCTTCTTTAAACTTATCGCCATAGCGGATAACGCCCGACTCGATCATCTCACGAATCAGGTCGTTGCCCTCACGGGTGCGCTCGCCTACTCCGGCAAATACCGAGAAACCGTTGTGCCCCTTGGCAATATTGTTGATAAGCTCCATGATGAGCACCGTCTTACCTACACCAGCACCACCGAAAAGTCCGATCTTACCACCCTTCAGATAGGGCTCCAGCAGGTCGATCACTTTAATACCAGTGGCCAGCACCTCTTTAGTTGTGGAAAGCTCCTCAAACTTAGGAGCCTCGCGGTGGATGGGATATGCGCCCTGCATATCGAGTTGTTTCATACCGTCGATAGGCTGACCGATCACGTTCAGCATACGACCTTTAATCTGTTCGCCAGAGGGCATCACAATAGGTGTGCCCATGGGCTGTGCTTCAAGTCCACGCTGCAGTCCGTCCGTGTTGTCCATAGCCACACAGCGCACGGTATCCTCGCCAATGTGCTGTTGTACTTCGACAATCAGCTGATTGCCGTTAGGACGCTTAATAGTCAGAGCCTCGTGAATTTTAGGCAGCACTTTCTCTGCATCCAGGCCTTTGGTATCGAAATAAACGTCGATAACAGGACCAATGATCTGCGAGATGTGACCTGTAATTTGTGACATAAAGTAATATGTATTATTTTAAGTTTATATGTTGTCTGTCGATTTTTTCGCTTGCAAAGATAACAATTATTTTTTGAACGGCAAATCTTTAACAAAAAAACTTGTTAAACAATTAAAAAAGGTTGCAATCCCTTGAAAGGATCGCAACCTTAACCTTCATTTCAGCATAAAAGCTTATGCCTCTGCGGGAGCCTCTTCAGCTGCGGGAGCTGCCTCGGCCTGTGCTTCAGCGGCAGCAGCTTCAGCTGCAGCCTTCTTCTCAGCAACCTTCTGAGCAATAGCCTCGTTGGCCTTCTTCTCAGCCTCGAGAGCCTTTGCAGCAGCTTCTTTCTTTGCCTTAGCCTCTTCCTCGCGAACCTTGTCAAGGCCCTTCTGCTTGTCAGCCTTCCATGCATCGAACTTCTTCTGTGCAGCAGCCTCGTCGAAAGCGCCCTTCTTCACACCACCGCGGAGGTGCTTCATCAGGTAAACGCCCTCACCGCTGAGGATGTTGCGAACAGTATCGGTGGGCTGTGCGCCTACCTCTACCCAGTACAATGCACGCTCGAAATTCAAGTCTACTGTGGCGGGATTGGTGTTAGGATTGTAAGAACCAATCTTCTCAGTGAAACGACCATCACGTGGTGCACGAGCGTCAGCGATTACGATGCTATAGAAAGCATAACCTTTGCGACCACCGCGCTGCAATCTGATTTTTGTTGCCATGTTTTTTTGTTTTGATTTAATTAATAATTTGAATTTCATGCTATTATCTCGTAATAGCGGGTGCAAAATTACTATTTTTTATCTATTCTCGCAAACTTTTTCTTTGATTTGTTGTTCATTTTATGGTTTTTTGTGTAATTTTGCTCAAGAAATGAGTAAAAACGAAATATCCATATTACTTCCTGTCTATAACGAGGCTTGTGTTGATATTGTGAGACGACTGGCTGCTATGTGTGAAAATGAGCGTGCCCGTCGTCCTGATTTTACGTACGAGATCCTTGTGGCCGACGATGCTTCCCCTCGTGTGTCGAGCATCGAGCAGAACAGGCAGATAAACACCATTCCCCACTGCACCTTTATTGAGAAAGAGCGCAATACGGGCAGTGCTGCCACGCGCAATTTTCTGGCCCAAAAGAGTCAGTATCAGTGGCTTTTGTTCCTGGATTGCGATATGCAGATAGTGTGTCAAGACTTTCTCGCCCGCTATCTCGACTGTGCGTCTGATGGCGTCGTCAATGGCGGCATCTGCATCAAAGAGGGAGATACGCAAAATCTGCGCTGTCTCTACGAGACCCATTGCGCTCCGATGCACCACTATACGAAGCGCAGCGAGCGTCCCTATCAGTCGTTTCGTTCCACCAACTTCATGATAGAGCGCTCGCTGATGATCAGTCATCCGTTTGACGAGCGCTTCAAGAAAAGCGGTTATGAAGATGTGATGTTTGGAAAGACGCTGAAAGAGCACCGCATCCGCATTACGCATATCGACAACCCCACCATGATGGTGGACTTCGAGAGCAATGTCTGCTATGTGGAAAAGATAGAGCGGAGTTTGCGCACCTTATATTCTTTTAGAGACGAACTGCGAGGCTATTCTCGCATGCTCACCATCGTCAACGGCATCCACATCAAACAGGTGCTTACCCTCATTCGCTGTTGGCACCGCCTGTTTGGGGCGTTAGAGCGAAGAATACTATGCGGGAAGCATCCTGTTCTGGCAGTATTTAATCTATATCGACTAGGTTACTATATATCATTAACAAAAAACGACTAAAACAATGAGAAAAAGATTTGCTTTTAAAATGTTCCTCAAGAAGGGATTTGAGGAAGAGTATGCAAAACGTCACGCTGCCATCTGGCCCGAACTCAAGCAGATGATCAAGGAGCAGGGCGTGGAGAACTACAGTATCTACTGGGATAAGGACACCAACATCCTGTTTGCCTATCAGGAGTGCACCAAGGAAGGCAACTCGCAGGACACGGAGAACGTGGACCCCATCACACAGAAATGGTGGGACATGATGGCAGATATCATGGAGGTGAATCCCGACAATTCGCCTGTCACCATACCCCTTCCTGAGCTATTCCATTTAGATTAACCCTCAACAGGGCTTAGTCTAACCTCTAAATCAGGACTTATACTAAACCATCTATAGGGCTACGCATGATTTTCCCCATGACGTAGCCCTCTTTTTCTGCGGCTTCGCGCAATTGGGATTCATAATAGAAAGCGATGCTACCCACGGCCGACACAGGCAGGTCGCGCCTGTCGTAGGGGTTGATGTTGAAGCGGAAGAAATCGCTGAAATTATCTACGATGAGCTGATGCACTGCCTCTTCTGACTGGTGCTTGCTGATAAACGTCGATAAAGACGCCAGCCATCGGTTGGGCATCGGCTGCTTGTAAACCCGCGCTATGACGTCAGCCATCGTCATCTGCTGCGATAGCTCAAATTCGCGTTTCAGCTGTTCTGGCAGACGGTTCTTGTAGAGCGCGTTCAGGAAGCGCTTGCCCAGCACGGCCCCACTACCCTCGTCGCCCAGGATATATCCCAGTGCAGGCGTATTCGATACGATGGCGCGCCCGTCGTAGATGCAGGAATTAGACCCCGTGCCCAGGATGCAGGCAATACCTTCTTGGTCGCCACACAGTGCCTTGGCAGCCCCCAGCAGGTCGTTGTGCGCCTCGATGGAGGTGGCGCTGGGGAACACCTTTCTCAGAGCCGCCGTCATCTTGTCTTCCAACTCCTGGCGAACGCCACTTCCGTAAAAACAAATTTCCTGTATCTCGTAGTCCTTCACCTGTGGCAACAGCTCCTCCGACAGTATCTTTAGTATTGCTTCATCGTCTTGATGAAATGGGTTGATTCCTTGGGTCTTAAAGCGAAGATTGCCCATGGCCCAGTCCGTCTTGGTGCTGCCACTGTCTGCTACTAGTTTCATGTGATTATTCATCGGATAGAACGTCTATAAATTTGATATCTTTTTCTGATCTTATCTACGTATTCAGCAGTCTCCTGTCCGCGCATGTAGCCATAGTGCACCAGTGTGTCCTGGTAGTACTCCCTTTGGCTCAACTTCAGAATGTAAGGCTTTACGTCGTTCCACGCATGCGGGTTGCGCTTGTCTCTTGCAGCCAGTCGCATGGCGTCGCGCACATGGTTCATGCCGCCGTTATAGGCAGCCAGCGCCAGGTTCTGGCGCTCGTTTCTGTTGTGCACATCGCTGAGCATCGACTCCAGCTCGTGCAGAAAGCGCGTTGCGGCAGCGATGTTCTTCTCCGGATTAAACACCTGGTCTCTGGGCAATCCCAGATGGTCGGCCGTGCTAGGCATGATCTGCATGAGTCCCTTTGCGCCAGCCCACGACTGCGCCTTCTCGTCGAATGTTGACTCCTGATAGCACTGCGCCGCCAGCAGTCGCCAGTCCCAGTTGCAGGTCTTGCTATAGCGCTTGAACAGGTGGTCGTAGCGCGAGATGACCCCCTTCGACAGCATTGGCGCATACACCCTGTGTCTCACCCTCGACTCGGTCAGCAGGCGATGCTCGTAGGCCCTCATGTTGCTCAGCATATCAGGCTTGTACCATTGTTCAAGTTCCTGTATCAGTTCTGGCTTGTTGTTGCCCACTCGCCATCCAAACAGCACCGAGTCGTTGTCGAAGGGATAGACGGCAATGTCAGCTTCGTCGGCCTCCAGCCTGCCCATCATTTCCGCACTGTCGCGACACACTTCCATGCGCAGCTCAACGCCCAGATGCTTAGCCAGTTGCTCGCACAGCAGATAGTGTACGCCCAGATGATGACCGTGATAGTCGTAGTAAGTGTCAGGTCCGCTCATGGTCACGGCGATCAGCTCGCCCGTCTGCTCAATCTCAGAGAGGTCAAACAGGCTGTCGCTGTTCTCGTTCGTAGCCCAAGGCGGTGTTGTGTCTTTCTGTTGTTGACAAGCAGAAAGCATCCCAACGAGGAGTATAATTACACTAAAGAGTCTCAAACTATTTGAAATTTTGGTGCAAAATTATATATTTTATTGCATATTAGAAAAAAAAAGAGTAATTTTGCGAGCGATTTTTCAAGATAATTAGACTTATGCTAAGAATTGCAGTACAATCAAAAGGACGACTGTATGAAGATACCATGCAGTTGCTCAGTGAGGCAGACATCAAGGTTACTGCCAGTAAAAGAACACTGTTGGTTTCAGCTCAGAATTTTCCATTAGAGGTTTTGTATCTGCGAGATGACGATATTCCTCAGAGCGTGGCAACGGGTGTTGCCGATATCGGTGTCGTTGGTGAAAACGAATACCAGGAGCGCGGAGCCGAGGCCGACATTATCTCGCGATTAGGTTTCAGTCGTTGTCGTTTGTCGCTGGCCATTCCCAAAGACATCGACTATCAGGGATTAGAGTGGTTCAACGGAAAAACTATTGCCACCTCTTATCCTGTCATTTTGAATCGTTTTCTAGACGAGCATCATATCCATGCCGACGTACATGTTATCACAGGTAGTGTAGAGATCAGCCCGGGTATCGGATTGGCCGACGCCATTTTCGATATTGTAAGTTCAGGCTCAACACTGGTCAGCAATAATCTTCGTGAAGTAGAGGTTGTGATGCAGAGCGAGGCCCTGCTCATTGGTCATCCCGACATGAGCCAGGAGAAGCGCGACATCCTCAACCAGATGCTGTTCCGCTTTGAGGCTGTGAAGCAGGCCGAGGACAAGAAGTACGTACGGATGAATGCTCCCAAGGCCAAGCTTGATGAAATCATCAATGTTCTGCCCGGACTCAAGAGCCCCACCATCATTCCTCTGGCCGACGAGGAGTGGTGCTCTGTTCACACCGTGCTCGACCAGAAGCGCTTCTGGGAGATTATCGGCCAGCTGAAAGACCTGGGCGCACAAGGCATCCTTGTCACACCTATTGAGAAGATGATTCTTTGATTCCACAAACTAATCTTGTTATGAAGATTATACGTTATCCAAAGCGAGAACAGTGGGCAGAGATTTGTCAGCGTCCTCATCTCGACATGACCCAACTGCAAACCACCGTCAGCGGCGTTCTGGCCGACGTGCGCCAGCATGGCGACGAAGCCGTCAGAAAGTATGAGCAGCAGTTTGACCACGTGGCGCTGGCGTCGCTCGCCGTCACCGAGGCCGAGATCAGTGAGGCCGAGACACAGGTCAGCGACGAGCTGAAACAGGCCATCACGCTGGCACATGAAAACATCTTCAAGTTTCATGAAGCCCAGCAATTCACGGGTCGCAAGATCACAACCCGCGAAGGCGTCGTCTGCTGGCAGAAGAGTGTAGCCATCGAGCGCGTCGGATTGTATATCCCTGGCGGCACGGCTCCCCTCTTCTCCACCGTTTTGATGCTGGCAGCACCCGCTAAGATTGCAGGATGCAAGGAGATTGTGCTCTGCACGCCCCCCAACCGCGAAGGCAAGATCAACCCCTCTATACTTGTGGCTGCGCGCATTGCCGGCGTCAGCAAGATATTTAAAATAGGTGGCGTTCAAGCCATCGGTGCCATGGCCTATGGCACAGAGTCCGTGCCCAAGGTCTATAAGATCTTCGGTCCTGGCAATCAGTATGTGATGGCCGCCAAGCAGCAAGTGTCTATGGGCGATGTGGCCATCGATATGCCTGCCGGCCCCAGTGAGGTATGCGTGCTTGCCGACGAGCAGGCCAACGCATCTTTCGTGGCAGCCGATCTGCTTTCACAGGCCGAGCACGGCATCGACTCACAGGTGCTGATGGTCACCACCTCAGAGGCCATGCTCAACGCTGTGCAACAGGAGGTGGACAGACAGCTCGACCTGCTGCCCCGCAAGGAGATAGCAGCCCGTGCGCTGGAAAACAGCCGACTGGTGCTGGTGCAGACGTCTGACGAAATGATGGCACTCTCTAATGCCTATGCGCCTGAACATCTCATCATTCAAACCGCCAACTACGAGCAGATGGCCGAACGTGTTGTCAACGCCGGCAGTGTGTTCCTGGGTCAGTATGCCTGCGAGAGTGCCGGCGACTATGCCAGCGGCACCAACCACACACTGCCCACTCACGGCTATGCCACCGCCTATAGCGGCGTGAATCTGGACAGCTATTGCCGTAAGATCACGTTCCAGCACCTGTCTGAGGAAGGCATCCGCCAGATAGGCCATGCCGTGGAGCTGATGGCCGAGGCCGAGCAGCTGGATGCTCACAAGAATGCCATGACCGTGAGACTGAACGCATTAAAGTAGAAGTATTTTTTTGTAGATTACAGAGGATAATACACATATCATTATGATAAGTCTTGAAAAACTTGCACGCAAGAATATCTGGAACCTGGCTCCATATAGCTGTGCAAGAAACGAATTTTCGGGCAAGAAGGCTTCCGTGTTTCTTGACGCCAACGAGAATCCCTACGGAGGTCCGCTCAATCGCTACCCCGACCCGCTGCAGATAGAGTTGAAAAACGTCATCGAGAAGGTCAAGGGCATTCCCGTGGACTATACCTTTCTGGGCAATGGCAGCGACGAAGCCATCGACCTGGTCTATCGCTGCTTCTGCGAGCCTAAAGAGGATAATGTGGTGGCTATCGAGCCCACCTACGGCATGTATAAGGTGTGTGCCGACATCAACGACGTAGAGTATCGCCCCGTGCTGCTCGACGAGAACTTCCAGATCTCGGCCGATGCCCTGTTGGCCGCATGCGACGCCCATACCAAGGTCATCTGGATATGCAGCCCCAACAACCCCACGGGCAACGACATCAATCGCGATGAGATCGTGAAGGTGCTCACCTCGTTCGAGGGCATCGTGGTGGTCGACGAGGCCTATAGCGACTTCTCCCAGCAGCGTCCGCTGCGCTTCGAGTTGCCCCGCTATCCCAACCTCGTTGTGCTCAACACGCTCAGCAAGGCGTGGGCCTCTGCCGCCATCCGTCTGGGCATGGCTTTCGCCTCGCCCGAGATCATCGGCCTGTTCAACAAGGTGAAGTATCCCTACAACGTCAACCTCCTGACGCAGGAGCAGGCCATCAAGGTGCTTAGCGACCCCTACGAGGTGGATCGCTGGGTGCAGCTGATCAAGAGCGAGCGCACGCGTGTGATAGAGGCCTTCCAGGCCCTGCCCCTTTGCGAGAAGATCTATCCCACCGATGCCAACTTCTTCCTGGCTAAGGTCACCGATGCTCAGCGCATCTACGACTATCTGGTGCAGCAGGGCATCATTGTGCGCAACCGAACGCGCGTTCAGTTGTGCCAAAACTGCCTGCGCATCACTATCGGCAATCGTGATGAGAACAACGAGCTGATAGGTGCGCTGAGACAGTATTGCTAGAGATTATTTTATTTCCCACCCTTTCAACATGGCGAAAGTGTCGATGTCGGCGCTGTCGCCATTTTCATGTTTAGCCATGGCCAGTGCCATTGTTTCAAACTGCCAGAACGCAGCGTCTGTCTGCTGGGCTCTGAGCCCCTGCCACTTGTCTTTAGACCGACGGATGTTCATATAAGTACCTTAACAAATAAAAGTGGTCGAAATTGACCACTTTTATTTGTTTCAGCAAAGAGCAACTCTTCCGAGTTTGTCAATATCCAACTTAACGCTGATGTTCATTGCCTTAAACAGCTTGAGAACTGTAGTAAAAGTCAGGTTCTTGCCGTTCTCAATTCTTGAAATCTGGGCTTTCTGTACACCAACCATACGACCAAGTTCCTCTTGAGTAAGGTTCTGCTGCTTACGTGTCTGTTTGATGGCAGCGCCAATGGCGTAGAGTTTTAACTCATCCTCATAGGCATCACGCTCCGGGGTGCCTACTTTACCAATCAGCTGGTCCTTTGAATCTTCTAACGTAATAAAATCCTTATTCATCTTTCATCGTAATTCTAATTGTTAGACGTTGCAAAATTAGGAAAAAGTTTCGGTATCAGGAAACTTTTTGCTGTTTTTTTTGAGAAAATACCCAAAACTATAATTACAATTAATGCCACACTTCTCCCTTGCGGAGATGACAAAGACAAGCGTCAAGATTCAGGTTTCAAGTTTCAGGTTTCAAGTTTCAGGTTTCAAGATTCAAGATTCAAGTATCAGACTTTAGACTTCAGGTTCTGACAAGGGACTGTCACCTGGCGCTCGGCTTCGCCGCTTGGCTTGTCCAAGAACTTGGAACCTGGAACTTGAAACCTGAAACCTGAAACCTGAAACCAAATTTAAAAACCTACACCACCAAATTTTGCTTTGATTAATTCAGGTATGAGCGTATAGTTTCGTACTTTCGTATTCGTACTTTTGTACGATAAGCAATATTTTTACTTTCACCTACAGGAGGCAAAGATGGTAGATATTATTTTATAAATTTATATATTATATATAATATTATAATATTATATATAATATATAAATTATAGACACAATTTGAAAACATCTTAAAATACGAAAGTACGAAGTACGAAAGTACATTTCCCCCTCCCCTCCTG
>NZ_JHXG01000011.1:0-140268 GCF_000621825.1 Xylanibacter brevis P6B11 | reverse complement strand
AACGCGCTTTTACTTTCAACTGTATGGTTTTGCCTTATGGTTATACTATCAGTTCTTGTGTGCAAGATGTCTACCTATACGGTTGGCGTAATTGTCAATTATCAATTGTCAATTGTCAATACGAAACGAATATTAGGTGGTTATTGCGGCGGGGTCCCACCTCTTCCCATTCCGAACAGAGAAGTTAAGCCCGCTTGCGCCGATGGTACTGCAATGCAATGCGGGAGAGTAGGAGGCCGCCATCTTTACAGAGAGCCCTGATTCAACACTGAGTCAGGGCTCTTTTTTATATAAGATTATTTTGTATTAGTTAGAACAACGCAGTTTTATAAGAGAATGAAGAAGGAGCGTATTACTTATTCGCGTTATTTGACTCCATTTGTTTTGGTTACGCTTTTGTTTTTCCTATGGGGATTTGCAAGGGCGATTCTTGATGTTTTGAATAAACATTTCCAAGATGTAATGGACATTTCGATTACTCGTTCGGCTTGGATTCAGGTGACGACGTATCTGGGTTACTTCCTGATGGCTATCCCTGCTGGTATGTTTATCCGTAGATATGGTTATAGAAATGGAGTCGTTTTAGGTTTGTCGATATTTGGTTTGGGCGCTCTTGCTTTTATACCTATCTCTTCTTTTTATGGTTTTCTTGTTGCGTTGTTCATCATCGGTTGTGGATTGACATTTCTTGAAACTGCAGCAAATCCTTATGTTACGGAGTTAGGACCTAAAGCAACTTCCGCAAGTAGATTGAATCTTTCTCAGACGTTTAATGGTATGGGTTCTTTTATGGCTACTCTTCTCGTGGGCCAGTTCCTGTATCGTGATGGCGTTGAGAGTGCTGATGTAGCCGTTCCCTATGGCATCCTAGGTACTGTAGTACTGATTATCGCTATTTTCTTCTCACGTGTAAGACTCCCAGAGATCAAGAATGATTACGATAGCAACCAGGGATTAACCTCTGTACTGCGCAATAGATGGTTCCTGTTTGGATCTCTCGCTCTGTTGTGTTATGAGATAGCTGAGATTTCAATCAACAGCTACTTTATGAACTTTGTCACCGATACAGGATGGATGTCTAAGTTGATGGCTTCACGTTTGGTTTCCCTCGCTTTGATCATATTTATGGGTGGACGATTCCTGGGTAGTTGGATTATGAGTGTTGTTAAGGCGGAGAAGATGCTGCTGTTCTGTGCTATCGGTACAGTCAGTTGTATGACTATCACTCTTCTTGATTTAGGTGTTGTGTCACTCGTCTTCTTGGTACTTAATTATCTTTTCGAGGCTATTATGTTTCCCACCATCTTCTCGTTGGCCATAAGAGGATTAGGTCCTCAGACCAAGAGTGCATCTTCTTTGTTGATGATGACACCTATCGGAGGTTGTGGCTTCTTGTTGATGGGTTTCTTGGCCGATCATACCACTCCCTATATCCCCTTCATTCTGCCGTTAGCCGCTTTCTTGGTTGTTCTAGTATATGCTGCCATGATGGTTAAACGGTCTTCTATTTGATTATTTAATTATAGATAAAGAAAGCATCCTAACTATTTCATGTTATCATGATAGTTAGGATGCTTTCTTTTTGTTTATATTTCGTTGAAGTTATGTCTCTCTTATTCCTTTTAACAGGCGGATGTAGTAGATGCCAGGACAGAGGGTGGTGGAGGCGGTTAAACGGACTTTCAACTGCTGGGCGTCTTTGAGGATCTCAGCGGGAATCTTGTATTCAGTGTTGAAGAAACCATTGGAGTCGCAGTCTTTTGCTGTCGCAGGAATTGTGATGTCGGCAATGGGCTTTCCGTTTATGGTTAGAGAAGCCTTGCGTCCCTTGTCGGCGATGTTGAATCTCAGCATGATGCTGAGGTTCTGTGCTATGCGTTCTTTGTTGAAGAGCGTATATTGAATATAGCCATTAGGACGTGCATCGCGATAATGCTCAGTTCTGAACTCGCCCGTGCTTGAATCCATAGAATAGCTGTATTCATGTCCTGCCTCACTTTGCTGCTCACCAGGCGCCACAAAGTCGATGGTACGTGCCTGTAGTGCTTCGTTCAGCGCTTCAGCCTTAGCCATGCTGCTGTTGGCATAATGCTCTGGTGTTTGCTGATACCAGTAACACTGATATCTGTCGTGATGAATGGCGTAGAACGGCTCCAGCGTTAGTCTGTTCCACTTATAGGATGCAATACCTTTTCGACTGACATCGATGGAGAAGCTCAACTTCTTTTTCCGCTCCTTCTTGATGCGTTCCAGCACCTTGCTTCTGTCACCGATGAGCAGCGGCGCCGATGTGAGGTTCAAGGACTTTGCCATGCTGCCAGGCGCATGATCCATACGCCCTTCGCCACCATATTCATTCTGCAGTTTCTCCTTACCGTTCGTCGTGTTGGCTGCCAGTAGGATAGGGCCATACTTAAAGGCAATGTAATCGCTCAGGTTGGGGCACTCCTCATAGCGCAGTTCCATGGGAAGGTTGATACTAATCTTGTCGCCAGCCACCCAGTTGCGTGTGATGTGGATATAGTAGGCCTTACCTTGTGCTTCAGTGTGATTGATCTTCTTGTTGTTTACAGCATAGGAGAATCCCTTTCTCACCCATGCCGGATGTCGGAATGCGATGGTATAGTGTCCACTCTTCCCCACGGTCAGTGTGGTAGTCGACTGATTGGGAAAGTCCGTCTCTTGAGTTATCACGAAGTCCTTATCCACCAGTTTTGATGGCGTAAACAAGTTAACGTACAGCGTCTTGTTGCCATCGTGTGTGTAGATGAAGTGACCATACTTGGAATGGTTCTCCATGCCAGTTCCCACGCAGCACCACATGCCCTGGTTCACCTGCGAGTAGATGCGGTAGCCTTGTGGGCGCAGTGTGGTGAAATAGACGTATCCGCCCGTCTCAGGGTCTTGTGTGGAGAGGATATGGTTCCATGTGGCCCCTTCATAGAAGTCAGCATATGTTGCATCCTGTGTGAAGTCAAACAACATCTCAGAGAGTTTCAGCATGTTGTTTGTGTTGCATGATTCAGGTCCGTCCAGCTGGTCAATATATCTGTTGCTGTTCTTTCCCGACAAGAAATGCTCGTTCACAGAGTTTCCGCCTATGCACACCGTTCTGTTGGTAGCCACATCCTTCCAGAAGTTCTCTGCAGCAGTTGTGTATGATTGGTTGTTGGCCTCACCAATGCGCTCCATGCCGATATATTTAGGCACTTGCGTGTTGGCATGCTTTCCGTCCAGGAAAGCCGTGTTGAGCGTTTGCATGCCGTTCAACATCTTTTTATGCGTATATTTCTTGGCAGCATTCAGATACTTCTTGTCTCCAAAGAGCTGATAAGCATCCATCATCGACTCGTTCATGCCGCCATGTTCGGTGTCGAGCACCTTCTCCATGTCCGCCTCGCTCACGTTTGCAATCACGTTGACGCTCCAGTCGGCCATCTTTCTGAACATCTCCTTGGCCGTCTCACTATTTCCATAGAGGTAAGCATCGCGCAGTCCAGCCAAGATCTTATGTTGGCAATAGAAAGGCACCCAACCGCCGTGTCTCTTATAGGGTTGGATATCTCCTCTGTAGAGCGCCTCCCAGTCGCTATTGATGGGTTGTCCTCCAATGAAACCGTAAAGTCCGTCGTGATGCTCGTCAAACTGCTCCTGACAGTCTTTCATGACGCCTATCATATAGTCCAGGCGCTCTTTCAGTTGCGCCTTCTTCGCCGTATCATGGCAAGCAGCATAGGCCAAGGCCAGGGCCGACAGGTAATGTCCGCCCACATGACCACTCAGGTCGAACGAAGCATCGCCCCAGTTGTTGAAGTTAGGATGTTTCGTCAGCCATTGGAAGTAGGGCGACGTGCTGTCGGTGGTCGCTGCCAGTCCAGCTTGTCGGACGTAAGGCGTCAGCAGTCTGTTGACGTCATACTTCAACAGCACCTCAATGTTAAGGTCCATAGCCTTCTTCATAGGTCCGTCGAGCAGCGTGACCTGTTCCAGGTCGAAGTGCTTAGGGTATAACTCACTCTGTGCATGTGCAGCCATCGTGCTGCTGCACATCATCACACCTGTCAGTAGTAGTTTTGGTAGTTTCATTGTTGTTTTTAAGAATGGCAGTTTGTGGTTTATTTCACTGTTGTACGCCTTTCGCGTATCAGTTTCAGCTGTCGTAACAAGTCTTCATAGTGAAGCGCATTCAGACCGCTGCTTTCCTTCAGTTGTTGCTCGCAGAACGTCTCAATCTCTTTCATGTTCATCAGCACGTAGAGCGAAGCATCCGAGTTTAGGTAGCGCCCCATGACGCCCCTAAGGTCAGCTTCCGAAGGATTCAGGATCACGTTCAGATGCTGAACATACGAGCGCTGCAACTGTCTTCTAGCCTTCGCCTTCAGGTCGTTGGCTTTGCCAATAGGCTTCCAGACGGTGGCCTTCAGGTCTGCCAGATACGCGTCTATGGGGTAGGGCGTCGCAGCAATGTTGTTGAGCATCAGTGGCGTCATCAGTCTGTTCAGCAGGTTGCTTTGCATCTGCTGATGCGTGTTTGCTACGTCTGTAGCCGTTTTCGACACGATGCCAGCAGGGTAGAGCCATTCCGGCATGTCGAATACCTGTTGGCCGATGAAAGCCACCGCTTCCTTTTGTCTTTCAGCAGAGGCATATTCCACAGGGTTGCGTCCCGGCATGTTGTTGGTGTATCGCGACCCGATGTTCTTCATCACGTGGTTTACGTATCTGTTGAACTGATCGCACACCGCTTTATACATCTCGTTCAGGTCCTCATACTGATCGTTCTCCTGGTGTGTCCATGTCGGCAGTTGCTGTATGATGCGCTTCAGGTTCTTGATGCCATATTCCGATGCCTTCACGCTGTTGTCGCCCAGATCTTCGGTCTGTGCACGAGCATCCTCGTTGCGTCCCTCGCCGCCAAACCACAGGCGTGGGTTGCCTTTCAGCGTGCGCGTCGTCTCAGTCATCAGCTGTTCCTTCTCCTCATATTCATCCTTAAACTCCGGGCGCCACTGGTATCCCCATTTGATGGCCCATTTGTCGTAGTCGTTGATGCGAGGGAACAAACCCTTCTCGCTGATGCCGTCTTCGGGCTGAGCCACATAGTTGAAACGCGCATAGTCCATGATGCTGGCCGTGTGTCCATGGGCCTCGACCCAGGCTTTGTCGCGCAACTTCTCTACGGGTGTGGCAAACGAAGCCCCCATGTTGTGGCGCAGTCCCAACGAGTGTCCCACCTCATGACTGCTCACAAAACGAATCAGTTCGCCCATCAGTTTATCGTCGAAGTGCATGGTCTGCGCACGCTTATCCACCGCGCCGCATTGTGTCATGTACCACTTCGTCAGCAGGTTCATCACGTTGTGATACCAGCAGATATGAGCCTCGATGATCTCGCCCGAGCGAGGATCCACGATGCGTGGCCCGTAGGCATTCTCCGTTTCCGATGGCAGATAGCGCAACACCGAGTAGCGTGCGTCCTCCAGACTGATGTTCGGGTCGTCTTCGGGCAGCACCTTAGCCGTGATGGCATTCTTGAATCCAGCCGCCTCAAAAGCCACGTTCCAGTCCTTGATGCCTTGAATCAGATAGGGAATCCACTTCTTGGGCGTAGCAGGGTCAATGTAATACACAATCTGTTTCTCCGGCTCGGTCAGTTCGCCGCGAAGATATTTCTTCTTGTTCTTCGGCACCAGTCTGTAGCGCGAGATAAACGACTCGTGCTGCGTCTTGTGCTGCTGGTCACTGAAGCGCACAAAGTTATTCACGAAATAGCCTACGCGCTCGTCCCACAGACGTTTGCGCATGGGTTCCTTGGGCAGCAGCACCATCGACGTGTTGAAAGCCATGGTCATGGCCCCCGTCTTCGATGCCTCCGATCGTCCGGCGCTCGAGCCGTAGGTGCGTGTCGTGGCCACCTCGATGTTGGTAGGGAATACTTTGATGGTATCGATGAAGGTCAGGTCCTTGTTCTGGCCTCCCACCTTCAGTGTGCCTTTGCTTCCGCTTGAGAAGCTGGTCAGATGGCTGTCGCCTGTGAGAAACGAAGTCACCTCTATCAGACTGTGATCATCCTCTTTGTTGCGACCAATGATTTTGAATGAGCGTACGATGGGATCTACGGTCGATTGCTCCAGCGTACGAGCAATATTGTCTTTGTTGTCGGCCACATGCGACAGCACGTACTGTCGCATCATTAGCTTTGTGGTGTCCCGACGTTCCAGATAGACCGTGCTGTGGCTGATCTCCTCTCCGGCAAACTGTCCGAAGTTCTGAGGCACGGCGGTCAGACGCGTCACGAAAAGCACGTAGCGTCCTAGCATGGAGTCGGGCACCTCGAAATAGTATTTATCGTCAATATGGCGCACACCAAACAAACCATTTCTCACGGTGCCGCCCTTCTTCATCAGTTTCTCGTATTCCGACTCCTTCTTCTCTTCTTTCTTCGGTGTCGGTTTTTTGCCGTGGCGTCTGGCTTTCAGCGTGTCCACGGTCGTGGTGTCTTGCTCCAGCGTGTCGGCCTTTGCCACATAGTAAGTGCTGGCCTGTGCAGTGTAAGCCATCATCAGGGCAACGATAGTAGTTAGTGTTTTATTCATAGTTTTAAAGTAATATAGTTCCTTATTTCCGTTCTTATTTGATTTGCAGTTTGCTGTGGGCCAGTGCAGCGCCGATGGCGGTGCAGAACTGCGAGTATTTCGGTATGTGGAAGCGCACGTTATACAGCTTCTCCAGTGCTGGGAAGATGTCCTTGCACTGAGGCAACAGCGACAGATGACCGATGAGCACCATGTCGCGGCAGTCGGTGCCCTGGGCTGCCAGTACGGCCGCCGAACCGATAGACTGCAGTACCATTGTGATGATGCCGCAGGCAATGTCTTCGCGCGAGGCATCGTTCTTGGCATGTGCAAAGAGCGAAGCCGTGGCCTCCATGGGCAGACCAGGCAGTGGTTGTGCCGAGATGTCGCCGATGAGCAGGTTGATATGCTTGATATTGCCCTGCATGGCCAGTTCCGACACCTGTTTGATGTCGCTGGTGTTCAGCATGATGCGCGACAAGCCTTGCAGCGTGCCACCGCCAATGCCGATGCCACCGATGTGGTCTATCTTGTCGCCATGGCACATCACAAACGACGTACCCGTGCCCATCGACACCACGATGGCGTGATCGATGTGCGACTCAAAGCGAGCGCCCAGTGCGTCGGCGATGAACTCATCGCAGCGACTTGTCTTCACGCCATAGACATCATTCTTGACGTAGGCAGCGCCCACGCCAGTCAGCATGACATGGTCTATCTCTTCCAGTTCCAGACTGTTGTCGTGCAGATATTTTCCAAATGCGCCATAGAGTGAGGTGATGGGATCTGCCGCCGTAATACGTATTGGTGCCGATGGCTTGCCATCGCGCAGTCCAACGATTTTTGTGGTGCTGATGCCCACGTCAATACCTAAAATAATACCCATAATCTAGAGATTTTGGTGCAAAGGTAGCTAATTTCTTTCATATAACAATCACTTTAACAAATTATATAATGTTCGCGTACGTGTATGCGCATGTTGTACCTAATTCTTCATGTCACATTTGGATGTTAGAAAAAAACTTTGTACCTTTGCCAAGTCATAAAACTAAAACAATGCATATTGCAGTAGCAGGTAATATAGGTAGTGGAAAATCGACCCTCACGCGCATGCTGGCTCATCATTATGGATGGGAGGCGCGTTTTGAGGCCGTTGACCACAATCCTTATCTGGAAGACTACTACAGCGACATCCATCGCTGGTCTTTCAATATGGAGGTGTTCTTCCTGAAAGAGCGCTTCCGCGATCTGATAGATATCTCGAAAGCCGACCATACCATCATCCAGGACCGTTCCATCTTTGAGGGCGTCTATGTGTTCATGCAGAACAATAAAGCCATGGGCAACCTCTCTGACCGCGACTACGAGACCTATATGGAACTGTTTGAACAGATGATGAGCGTGGTTCGCTATCCCGACTTGATGATCTATCTTCGTGCCTCTGTGCCTCATCTGGTGGGCAACATCCAGAAGCGTGGACGCGACTATGAGCAGACCATGAAGTTGGACTATCTCGAGAATCTGAACCAGCGCTACGACGAGTTCATCAACAAGATGTATAAAGGCCGCGTGATGATTATCGAGAAAGACGGTCTGGACTATCAGAACAATCCAAAGGATTTTGCTAAAATCATCGATCGTATCGACAGCACCCTCTTCGGACTCTTCCCGCCCCAACAGGCGTTGTAATAGCAAATCAAGTATTCCCCTTAAAACTCCCCTTAAAGAATATGCATATAGCAGTAGCAGGAAATATCGGTAGTGGCAAGACCACACTCACCAAGATGCTGGCCCATCGTTATGGATGGATCCCCAGATTTGAACCCGTAGATAACAATCCGTATCTGGAAGACTTCTATGCCGACATGAAGCGCTGGTCTTTCAATCTGCAGATCTATTTCCTGAACAAGCGTTTCAAGGAAGTGGTAGAGATCTCGCAGTCGAAAGACACCATCATACAGGACCGCACCATCTTTGAGGATGCCTGCATCTTTGCACCCAACCTGCATGGACAGGGCATGATGAGCGATCGCGACTTTGCCAACTATAAAGACCTCTTCGACCTGATGATGTCGCTGGTGAAGTTGCCCGACCTCATGATCTATATCCGCTCCAGCATCCCCACGCTGGTAGCTCAGATACAGAAGCGCGGACGTGAATACGAACAGACCATGCGACTCGACTATCTGGAAGGTCTGAGCCAACGCTATGAGGACTGGATAGCTACCTATCAGGGACAACTCATTGTGATTGATGGCGATCACTGCAAATTTGGTGATCGCGCCGAGGATTTCAAACAGGTGACAGATATGATAGACGCTAAGCTCTACGGTCTGTTCCCGATGGAGTAGGCGTCATTTACAAATAAAAGACAGCAACAGGGTCTGACTCATGGTCAGGCCCTGTTGCTGTCTTACCGATACCATACAACAAAAAATCCCGCTAAAGTCCTAAGACTATCGCGGGATTTAAATGAAAGGAGGAGTGGTACCTCCAGGAATCGAACCGGGGACACACGGATTTTCAGTCCGATGCTCTACCAACTGAGCTAAGGCACCATTGTTCTTTAGATCACTGCATCCTTTCGTTTGCGGGTGCAAAGGTACAACAAAAAATTAGACCTACCAAACATTTGCTGGAATATTTTTTAAATAAGCCTTATTTTAACACATTTTTGCTAAAACTGTCCTTTTAATGGGCAAAAACACCCTTTTTATGCCTATTCTGCTGCTTGGCAGTTTGGCTTGTTTCTGTAGCTTATAGTGCCACTATTGTGCCGCCATTTTTTCTGTTTCCGCATGCCATACTGCCACTATTGATTTGCGTCCAGCCCCTAGAACGCATGAATCCAGCCCCTGGATCACGTCATTCTAGCCCCTGCATTGCATCAATCTAGCCCCTGGAATGATGCAATGCAGCCCCTAGATCGGGACCAAAAGTGCCACTCTTGCATCATAAAAGTGCCACTCTTGCATCATAAAAGTGGCACTCTTGCTTTATGATAGTGGCACTCTTGCTTCATGATAGTGGTACAATTGCTTCATGATAGTGGCACTCTTGCTTTAGAGTATGTGGCAGAGAAGAGTGGCTTGCCTCCATCTCTACGTTTCGTAGGGCATTAAAAAAACTGACGGGACAAACGCCCCGCCAGTTTATACATGATGCCGATTAGGCATCGTATGAGAGTCTATGGTCTGCTGTCAGACTATAGTGGATTCCAACCTTGTGCTTTCAACTCGAATTCCTGGTTGTCGCGTGTCACGAGCACGTGTCCATATTTCTCTTCGGTGATGTGACCGATGAGACGCACATCTTCCATCTCCTTGATCTTCTCCAAGTCTCCGATGGGTACGGTGAACAACAGTTCGTAGTCCTCACCGCCATTCAGCGCGCAGGTGGTGACGTTCATATTCATCTCCTCAGCCATAACAGCTGTCTGGTAGTCGATGGGCAGCTCCTTCTCGAAGATGCGACAGCCCACGCCGCTCTGCTTGCAGATGTGCATCAGTTCAGACGACAGACCGTCGCTGATGTCCATCATCGCCGTGGGACGGATGCCAGCCTCGCGCAGTTTGCGGATAATGTCGCCGCGGGCTTCGGTCTGAAGCTGTCGCTGCAGCAAGTATTCCTTACCTGCAAAGTCGGGCGAGAAGTGGGCCAGCTCTTCCAGTGCGCGCTTGTCGCCCTTTTTCTTAGCTTCCTCCACCTGCTGATAGTACACGCTCTTCTCGCGTTCCAGCAGTTGCAGTCCCATGTAGGCAGCACCCAGGTCGCCACTCACGCAGACCAGGTCGGTGTTCTTGGCACCGTTGCGATACACGATGTCCTCCTTGCGGGCCTCGCCAACACAGGTGATGCTGATGGCCAGTCCGGTGTACGACGAAGTGGTGTCGCCGCCTACGATGTCAACATTCCATTTCTCGCAGGCCAGTCTGAGGCCGGCATAAAACTCCTCCATGTCCTCCACGCTGAAGCGCTTGCTCAGCGCCAGCGATACGGTGATCTGTCTGGGGGTGCCGTTCATGGCAAACACATCGCTGATGTTCACCATGGCCGACTTGTAGCCCAAGTGCTTCAGGTCGATGTAGGTCAAGTCAAAATGCACACCTTCCATTAGTAGGTCGGTGGTTATCAATACCTCGCTATCGGGGTAGTGAAGCACGGCGCAGTCGTCTCCCACGCCGTACTTTGTTGATTCGTTCTTGTTCTCTAAATCTTTTGTCAGTCGGTCTATCAGACCAAATTCTCCTAATTTTGCTATTTCCATATATGATGGTTTGTGGATTATTTCTTCCATTTCTCAGTGGGGTGATCGGTGTTGAAGCCCTCTGTCTTGCTGTGCTCCAGCTTCTCCGAGCGCACAATCATCTCACGCATAATCTCGGTCATGAAAGGCTGAGCCTTGTCGGCAGCCTCCTGCACCTCTTCGTGGCTCACCTCTACGGGGATGTCGAAGCCTCCCAGGTCGGTGACCACGCTGATGCCGAAGGTGCGGATGCCGCAATGGTGTGCCACGATGACCTCGGGCACTGTTGACATGCCCACGGTGTCGCCGCCCAGGATGCGGTACATCTTATATTCTGCAGGCGTCTCGAACGTAGGACCCTGCACACCCATATAGACACCATACTGCAGGCGAATCTTCTTCTCGCGTGCAATCTGGCTGGCCAGTTTGATCAGTGAGGGGTCGTAGGTCTCGTGCATATCCGGGAAACGCGGACCTGTGGGGAAGTTCTTTCCGCGCAGCGGGTGCTCTGGGAAGAAGTTGATGTGGTCGGTGATCACCATCAGGTCGCCAATCTTGAATCCAGGGTTCATGCCGCCGGCAGCGTTGCTGACAAAGAGCGTCTTGATGCCCAGCTCATACATCACGCGAACGGGGAAGGTCACCTCCTTCATCGTGTATCCCTCATAGTAGTGGAAACGTCCCTGCATGGCCATGATATCCACGCCACCCAGTTTGCCGAAGATCAGCTTTCCAGAGTGTCCCTCTACGGTAGATACGGGGAAGTTGGGGATGGAGCTATAGGGAAATTCGTAAGAGTCAGTTATTTCTGAAGCTAATTGTCCGAGGCCGGTCCCCAGAATGATGGCTGTCTTGGGGCTTGTTGTCATCCTTTCTTTTAACCAGGATGCTGTTTCTTGAATTCTTTCGTACATAGTTAATAATTTTTTTGTTAAACTTATCGGTTTGCTCAAGCATGAATTCAATCTCCAGCGGCAGTACGAAAAGATGTGTTCTCACTGCTTCGCTCAGGCCGTCGATGTGTTTAATGCGTGCAGCATCCTTCTCGGTGGTGACTATGCATTTCGGCTCTGCTAGCTGATTGAATTCTGTGTTGATGCGTTCAATGTCTTGTGGGGTGAAACTGTGATGATCTGGGAACGTCAGCGGGTGTAGCGAGGCTACGTGGGGTTTCAGGTCTTCGATCATCTGTCGGGGCGAGGCAATACCTGTCAGCAGTAGGCAGTTTTGCGCTTTCAGCCCTGTCAGGTCGCTGGCCTTCTCTGCCAATTGCGTCTGTGCAGCTTCTGGGAACAGAGGCATCAGTTTGCCGTAGGACAGGGTGCTGAAGTATAGCTCCTGATAGGGGAACAGGTCCATGGCCTTGGTGACGACGCGGTAGTCCATCGGCGTCAGGTTCTTCGGACATTTCGTGACGATGATGATGTCGGCGCGGTTCTTGCCCGAGAGCGGTTCACGCATGCGACCAGCCGGCAGCATCTTGTCGTAGATGATCAGTCGGTGGTAGTCCACCAACAGAATGTTGATGCCAGGCTTCACGTAGCGATGCTGAAAGGCGTCGTCCAGCAGAATGACGTCGGGCTGAGGGTCGTGCTGCAGCAGCAACTTGATGCCCTTGGCGCGTTTCTTCTCTACGGCGATGGTCACGTTGGGGAATTTCTGCTTCATCTGGTAGGGCTCGTCGCCAATGTCTTCGGCTGTAGAATGCTCGTTGGCCACGTGGAAGCCTTTCGACTTCCGCTTGTAGCCGCGGCTCAGCACTGCCACCTTCGCACTTTTCTCCAACAGTCTTATCAGATATTCAATATGAGGTGTCTTGCCGGTGCCGCCTACGGTGATGTTGCCCACCGAGATGACGGGCGTGGTGAAGCTCTCGCTTTTCAGTACGCCCATCTCGAAGAGACAGTTTCGTACCTGCACCACACAGCCGTAGAGCCAGCCCAGTGGCAGTAGCCATTTGTTGATTTTGATGAAGTCGCCTTCCATTCCTATGGTTTTCATAAGGAAAAGTGCCACTCTTCCGCTATTAAAGTGCCACTTCTCCGTTCTTATTCAGTTTAGATACCCGTAGCGAAGGGCAGTCGTGCCTGCAGACGGTTACGCTGCTGGTCGCGTCGCATCTCCATGATGGGCGTATAGAGTTCGCCCAGTGTCTGCTGCAGTTCGGCATCCAGGTAGCTGCCTTTCTTGTCAGAACTCTCCAGCAGGGCGTCCAGCCAGTCGGTCTTGCTGGGGTAGGGAGCAGTGTAGTACTTGTCTAACTTAGCCAGTTCGGCAGCCTTCTTGACAGCATCGTCCAGTGATCCCAGTTTGTCAACCAGTTTGATGCCAACAGCATCCGATGCCAGCCATACGCGTCCCTGAGCAATCTCGTTGACCTGCGCTTTGGTCATGCCGCGGCCATCGGCCACGATGGTGAGGAACGAGTCGTAGCCACGATCCACGTAGCTCTGCATGAAGCGAAGCACGTCGGCATTGTCCTTCTCGAATACCAGTCGTGTGTCGTAGTCGCTGTATTTATTGGTGCTGACGCCATCCCAGGTGATGCCCAGCTTGTTAGAGGCCAGTTCGCTCATGTTGGGTATCAGGCCGAAGATGCCGATAGACCCGGTCACGGTGGTTGGCTCAGCAAAGATATAGCTGGCAGGTGCGCTGATCATATAGCCACCCGAAGCCGCATAGCCACCCATCGAAACCACCACGGGCTTCTTCTCCTTCAGTTGTTTGATGGCGTGCCAGATATGTTCCGAGGCAATGGCGCTGCCACCAGGCGAGTTGACGCGCAGCACGACAGCTTTCACGTCGTCGTCCTCAGCCAGGGCGTTCAGATCCTCAACGGTCTCCTTGCCCACGATGGCATGTTCGCTGGCAAAGGCGCTGGCCTCCTCGTCGATGATCTCGCCGTAGGCATAATAGACAGCAATCTTGTCGCCTTCCTCCTTCGTGTCTTCCTTCAGGTTGATCATGTCTGCGAGGGTCAGCTGGTTGATGTCGTCATCCTCGTCGAGTCCCAACTTGCCCTTCACAATCTCCTTGATCTTTTCAGGGAAGATGGCATCGTCAATCAGTTTGGTGCTCTTATAGTCGGCAACGCTGGCGAAGCCCATGATGCTGTCGTCGGCCAGTTTGTTCAGGTGCTCGGGTGTCACGCCGCGGCTCTCGGCCATCTGCTTCAACCACAGTTTCCAGATGCCCTGCAGGTAGGCCGTGCGCTGTTCGCGGTCGTTGTCGCTCATGTCCTTGCGGGTGACGCGCTCCACGGCACTCTTGTATTTACCCACGCGCGTGGCCTGATAGTTGATGCCAATCTTCTCGTACAGGCCAGTCATGTAGTAGTTCTTGCCGCCCATACCCTTGAAGTCAATCATGCCCTGACGGTCCATAAAGATGCTGTCGGCTACAGAGCAAACGTAGTAAGAGCCCTGAGTGTATCTGTCGGCAAAGGCAATGATCCACTTGCCGCTCTTCTTGAAGTCGGCCAGTGCGTCGCGTACCTGCTGGGCGGTGGCAGGTGCATCGAATACGGTGGTGCCACCTTCCAGGTATATACCCTTGATATTCTCGTTGTTCTTAGCTTTCTTGATGGCACTAACGATGTCGTCCAGTCCCATGTTTGTCATATCTACCTGTCCCAGTAGTTCGTCGAAGGGAGAACCACCTTCTGTTCTTTCGTTCACCATTCCATCCATTTTCAATACGAAAACAGAGTTTTCTTTAGCCTTTGTTGGAGCAGAACTGCTGGCAATCATTGATGCAAAAGAGATCATCATGATGATGCCACCAACAATAAATAACGCAATAATGCCGCAAATGGTTGCGAGCATGTACCTAAAGAATTGTTTCATAATTAGCGTTTTTTTTGATAATTCAGTATGCAAAGATACTGTTTTTTTTATAATGATGTGCAAAAAGCTTGCAAAAAGTGCGCTTGGCCGTCAAAATAAGTATTATTTCCTTGGTCGTTTGCATATTATGTCGTATCTTTGTACCATAAAAACAAATAACTTAAAACAGATTCAATGAAGCAGAAACTCGTGTTGGCAGTAGCATTCCTCATGGTGTGTTTCACTGCCGTAGGTAAGAAAAAAACGCAAATTCAGGAGACATGGCCCAATGGCGAACCGATGGCCGCATGGTTTACAAACACTGCCAAGGTGGATGTGGAGACCCTCGGACGCAAATATATACTGACGGATTATGGCGTGCGTCAGGGCACTACCGATGTGCAAACCCGCGAGATACAAGCTGTGATCGACCGTGCTGCCACGAATGGAGGCGGCGTCATCGTTGTGCCTAAGGGCACGTTCTATTCCGGCAGTCTGTTTTTCAAGCAGGGCACGCACCTCTTGGTCGAAGAAGGGGGCGTCTTGAAAGGCTCAGATCGCATCCGCGATTTCGAGATTCGCGAGACGCGCATCGAGGGACAAACCTGTCAATATTTTGTCGCACTGATCAATGCCGATGGTGTGGATGGATTTACCATTGCCGGCAAGGGCACCATCGATGGCAACGGACAAGACTATTGGCACGAGTTCTGGATTCGTCGCCAGTGGAACCCACAGTGCACCAACAAGGATGCTCAGCGTCCACGACTGACCTATATCTCCAACTCCAAGAATGTGACCATCCAGGATGTGCGACTCATCAACTCGCCCTTCTGGACCAATCATATCTACCGTTGCGACCACGTGCGCTACCTCGACCTCTATATCTATTCTGCAACCACAGGCATCAAGGGCCCCTCTACCGATGCCATCGATATCGATGTGTGCCACGATGTGGTGGTGCGCGGTTGCTATATGAACGTCAACGACGATGCCGTGGTGCTGAAGGGTGGCAAGGGCACCTATGCCGACAAGGCACCCGAGAACGGTCCTTGCTATAATATCCTGGTGGAGAACTGCCATTATGGCACGGTGCACGGCTGTATGACGCTGGGCTCTGAGTCTGTGCACGACTGGAATGTGATCATGCGTCGTTGTCATACCGATAACACGCAGAATGTGTTGTGGCTGAAGATGCGCCCCGACACACCGCAGCACTACGAATATGTACGCGTGGAAGACTTCACCGGTCATTGCCGTAGCTTCCTGTTGGTGAAGCCCTGGACACAGTTCTATCAAAAGGAAGACCGTGAAGATATGCCCCTGTCGCAGTGTAATGACATCACTTTCAAGAACATCAACATGGACTGTGGCACCTTCTTTAACGTGGAAGGGTCTGACAAGTACGCACTGAAGAACTTCTCCTTCGAGAATATCAACGTGAAGGATGCTGCCAAGAAGAAAGCCTTCGAGAACCATCCCGTGGATCAGCTGACGCTGAAAAACGTGGTGGTGAATGGTGAGAGACGCTAAGTCTCTCTCTCATTCGCGGCAGACATCTAATAAAATACATAATCAACTATTACTATGAAACATCTATTAACGAAGGCCTCAATGGCCTTACTGCTGTCATTGACAGGTGTTGGCGCCTATGCCCAACAAACCATTCGGGGCACGGTGAAAGACGTCAACGGCGAACCGATGGTGGGTGTGACCGTGTCGGTGGGTAAGAGCGTTTGCTCGGTGACTGATATTGATGGTCACTTTGTGGTCAACGATGCTTCGCCATCCACCATTTTAAGCGTGACGTACATCGGTTTCAAGTCTCAAGCCATCAAGGTGGGTACCAAATCGAGGCTGGACATCATTCTGGAGGAAGACAACACAACACTCGAGGATGTGGTGGTCATCGGCTATGGCACGACGAAGCGTAAAGACCTGACAGGTGCCGTGGCATCTGTCAGCGGTGCGAAGTTGGCAGCTAATCCTGTGGCTAACGTTGCCCAGGCCCTGCAAGGACAGTTGCCTGGCGTCAGCGTGTTCTCGCAAGACGGTCGCCCCGGTGCCACGATGAGCATCCGCGTGCGTGGCGGTGGGTCTATCACGCAGAGCAACGACCCGCTCTTTATCGTCGATGGTGTGCAGGTCAGCGACATCAGTGACATCCCTGCTGATAATATCGAGTCTATCGATGTGCTGAAAGACGGTGCATCCACGGCCATCTATGGTGCCCGTGGTGCTAATGGTGTGATCCTTGTGACCACCAAGGGAGCCACAGGCGATGGCAAAGCACGCGTTAAATATAATATGTATTATCAGGTCAAGGAGTCAGCTAAGACCCTCGACGTGATGAATGCTTATGACTATGTGCTCCACACCTGGAGCTATGCAAAGGCCTATGCCAACAACGAGGATGAGGGAATCGCAGAGTACTTCGGACTGGGATCTGCCTATGGCAATCATCTCAATGATTATAAGTCTGTAGGGGTTCACAATTACGTGAACGATGTGATGAGGACTGCAGGCTCGTGGAACCACGACCTGTCTCTCTCGGGTGGCAATCAGAACACGAAATACTATGCCACCGTGAGCTATTTGAAAGACGATGGCATACGTGAGAAAACGGGTTTCCGCCGCTGGAGTGCCAACTTCAAAATCTCGCAGAAGATCACCAAAGACCTCACCTTCGATGCCAATCTGCGCTATGGCGATATGCGGTTCGATGGCACTAAGTTCGACTATGCCGCAGGTAACAACGTCTATGGCTATCGTCCTGTTGATGCACCATTGGGAACGGATAACTCGGCCCTGCTGTCGATGGGCGGATCCAGTGTTGAGGCTAGCTTCTCGCCAACGGCCATCATCGATAATTACACACAGTTCACCACCCGACAGCGCGTGCGTGGCATCGGCACGTTGACATGGAACGTCCTGAAAGGACTCACGGCGAAAAGCGAACTGTCGCTGTCGCGCAACTGGAGTGAGACGCGCTATTGGGATGCGGGTCATTCTGTCAACCCCTATAATCAGGCCCAACTGACCAAGGGCGATGGCTATGGCTTGCGATGGGCCACCACGTTGAACTACGATGTGCAGGGACTGGGTGACGACCATAAGCTGGCACTGCTGGCAGGCAATGAGATACTTGCTTCAAAGTCAAACAGTAGTCGTATCACTGGCGCTGGCTTCCCTTCTGAGTTCGACATGAAGACAGCCTTCGGTCTTATCCAGATGTATAACATGAAAGAAGCCTATCTGGATCAGACAAAACAGGTGTCCGATTTCTATAATACGCAAGGTGACCCTCGCCACACGGCATCGTGGTTTGCCCGTTTGAACTATGACTTCCGTGGTCGCTATCTTTTCAATGCCACGCTGCGTGCCGATGGCAGTTCTAACTTCGCTCCCCACAACCATTGGGGCTATTTTCCGTCTGTGGCTATGGGATGGCGCATCAGCGACGAACCCTTCATGGCGTCTGCTCGCGGGTGGCTCGACAATCTGAAGTTGCGTCTCAGTTATGGCACATCGGGAAATGATGATATCGACGCCTCGCTGTGGAAAGAGTATTGGGTGCCGGAGATAACGTGGAATGGCGATAAGCGTACCATCACGTTCAAGCCTGGTGAGATCCTGGCCAATCCCGATCTGAAGTGGGAGACCACCATCAGTCGTAATGTGGGTGTGGACTACAGTTTCTGGAACGGCAAACTGCGTGGCTCTGTTGAGGCTTATTGGAATAACACCAAGGACATCCTGATGAAGGTGCCCGTGGCAGAGACAACTGGTCATAGCTATCAATACCAAAACGTAGGTGAGACCACCAATCGCGGTCTGGAACTGGCTTTGTTCTACGAGATCGTTCGCTCAAAGGATTTCAACCTGAGCATTAATGCCACCTATAATTACAACAGAAACCGGGTGGAGCATGTCGTGGAAGGTGTTAATGCAGACACAAACACCGATTGGGGCTCTACAACGAAGAGACCCTATAATGACTACATCATTCGTCAGGGCGAACCGGTGGGTACCATTCTAGGCTTTAAGTCTGCCGGCTTCTATACCGTCGATGACTTTAATGTCGTCAATGGCGTCTGGACGTTGAAACCTGGCGTGCCTGATATCCAGGGCGTGGTGAACTACAGTGGCGGCCAGTATTTTAATCGCCCTGACGGACAGACGGCGTTCCCCGGCATGGTGCGGTTTGCCGATACAGACCAGAGCGGCACAGTGACCGAGGACGATGTGATCATCATCGGTCATGCCATGCCGCAGCACACGGGTGGTGTGAACCTGAATGCCAACTACAAGGGCTTCGATGCCAGCGTGGGTTTCACCTATCAGATTGGTGGCGATGTCTATAATGCCAATGCCATGCATTCCATGATGGGCAATAAGAATACCAGCTATGGCTGGAACCGTCTGGCTTTTGTGGCCGACTGCTACCGTATTCTTGACGTGGATGCCAACGGTGACCTGCAGCCCGTCACCGAACCACTTGCGCTCTCTGCGTTGAATAGTGGTGCCAAGCATGCACTGCCTTATTGTGAATATGGCGTGGTGTCGTCTGAGTTTATTGAGGATGCCAGCTATTTGCGCCTCAATACGCTCACGCTGGGCTATACGCTGCCAAAGACGCTGACCAAGAAAGTCGGTGTGTCCCAGTTGCGTGTTTACGTCACAGGAGGCAATCTGTTCTGCCTCTCTGGCTATAAAGGTGTTGACCCCGATGTGAATACGCGTCCAGACGGACAGAACGGCTTCCCCGTTCCTAACTACGACTGGAACGCCTATCCACGTGCTCGCACCTATACTTTCGGACTAAATGTGGCATTTTAATTTTTGGGAGGAATGATGATGAAAAGAACAATAGTATATGCTGCAATATATGCAGCGGGAATGCTGACAGTGGCTTCTTCCTGTAGCGATTTTCTTGAGACCGACTCTCCATCGAAGGTCGATGCCGCCTTTGTCTTCTCTACCAGCGAGACAGCGCGTGCAGCCCTCGAGGGCGCCTATGCCGCATGGATCGATGTGGCGCAAAACAGGGTGTTTGGCGATGGACTTTTCTATGCCTCTGATGTGGCGGGAAGCGACATCGAGCGTCATCCGGAGAAGTTTGAGTCGCAGCCCGGTCGCCACTATCCTGAGTGTTTCTATCAGAATGGCACTTATGCCGGCAGTTACGCTTTGCTTTCCTATCAGAAAGAGAATGATACTTATGCCAAACTCTATTCTGTAATCAACAAGGCAAACATTGTGATACAGTCTATCCGCTCGTCCGACAGCTATGACCAGATGCTGGCCGATGGAAAGGCGTGTACCATGGGCCAACTCTATGGCGAGGCGGTGGCGCTGAAAGCCACGGCCTATCGCGAGTTGCTGAAGTATTTTGGCGACGTGCCTTATCTCAGTGGCAAGCCTACGGATTCGGGCAATCTCTGTGGGCGCGACTCTATCTATGATGTGGTGCTCGACGAACTCCAGCAGGTTGTGCCTGTCATGTATCGTTTGGGCAGCATACCTGGTGTCACGGGCAAGAACTACTTCTCACGTACTTATGTCGAAGGTCTCATCGGTCGCATCGCCCTGGAGGCAGGCGGCTATCAGACTCGTCGTGGCGACCTCTCGCCACGCACCGACGGCAAGGGACAGGTGCTGACCTTCGAAACGATGGGACGCGAAACCAATGGGGCTGCCTATGGGCGCCGCACAGACTATCTGACGTACTACAAACTGGCTCAGCGCTACTTCAAAGAAGTGATAGCGCAGCCTGGTTCGGCTGTCTTTCACACCACCGATCCGCGTAAGTCGGATAAGGGCCGCGTCTATGACAATCCCTACCAGTACTTCTTCCAGCAGATGCACGACAGCGATGATGGCTTCGCCGATGAAAGCATCTATGAGGTAGCTATCGCACAAGGCACTAGCGATGATGCTCGCCCTTATAGCTTCGGACGTCCTACCACCGGCAATAAAACAGACAACTTCCCATGCAAGAACTACGGTCAGGGGCGCATCAATCCTGCTTTCTATTATGGCATGTTCGCACCTAACGACAATCGCCGTGATGTTTGTTGCACCGTCACTGCCACCAATGGCGGTAAAGGCACCGAGATACTGCTTCCCTTCACGCCTGGTTCACAGGGAAAGGGTGGGGGCATCTCCTACAATAAATGGGATGAGAACCGCCAGGCTAAGGTGTGGACCTCCTATAATCGTAAGTCAGGCATCAACGGACCATACATGCGTCTTTCCGAGATTTATCTGGGATATGCTGAGGCTTGCGCTATGTTGGGCGATGATGTTGAAGCCAAGCAATATCTGACGATCATTCGTGATCGTGCTTTCCCCGCCGGTCAGGCTCGTGTCGATGACTTTATTGCCAGTGAAGGCTCTCTGCTTGAAGCCGTCATCGATGAACGCGGGTTTGAGTTTGCCGGCGAGGGTGACCGTCGTCAGGTGCTCATCCGCACAGGACTGATCGGCAAGAAGATCAAGGCCATCAAGCAACTCACCAGGCAGATGATGGATGGACTGGAGGCCGATGGCTATTATCGTTTTGAGAATGGCAATGTGATCTCTTCTCAGGTATATACGAAGTCTGTAGGTGGCAATGCCGTTCTTGGCCATAGACTGACGGCGCAGTGCCCTGCAGGCAAGGAGGATGACCCGCTGCTCTTCCCTGGTTGGCGTGGCGTCAAAGACGACTGGAGTAGCTACGGCTTGGTGGTCGATGCTTCTTACGCCCCCAACCTGGCCATCCGTGGTCTCTTTACGCCCCTCACTGATGCCGAGAAGATAGCGCTCGAGGCTGATGGCTATAAAGCCCAGGATTGGGGAAAGACCCTGATCGAGAATCGCGACGAATACGATAAGTATCTGTTCTATGAATACGACTGTGAGTCGGCCCCCATCCACTACTGGCCTTTCACGCCCAACGTGCTTAGCAACGGTGGTTTTACGAATGGGTATGGCTTTAAAAACAAGTAATTGCTTCTCGCGCTTACCTTAATATAATATAAATATAAGCGTGCCAAATTGTCAGCAAAGACATTTTGGCACGCTTTTCGCTTACATTCTGGCAGAACAAAATATTATTCAAAATTAAAACATATAGTTATGAACATTAAACCATTAGCAGACCGCGTGCTCGTATTGCCTGCACCGGCTGAAGAGAAAATCGGTGGAATTATTATTCCTGACACAGCAAAAGAGAAACCCCTTCGTGGTCTTATCAAGGCCGTAGGTAAGGGTACCAAGGACGAAGAGATGATCCTGAAGGAAGGCGACGAAGTTCTCTATGGAAAATATAGCGGAACCGAAATCGAACTCGACGGTGAGAAGTTCCTGATGATGCGTCAGAGCGATGTGCTCGCTGTGATTGAGAAGTAAGAATTGAAAGATTGAAGAATTGAAAAATTGAAGTATCATGGCAAAAGAGATTAAATTCAATATGGATGCCCGCGATGCTATGAAGCAGGGCGTTGACCAGTTGGCTAATGCAGTAAAGGTTACCCTTGGTCCTAAGGGTCGTAACGTGGTTATCGAGAAGAAGTTCGGTGCTCCTCAGATCACCAAGGACGGTGTGTCTGTAGCTAAGGAGATCGAGCTCGAGGACCACTTCGAGAACACTGGCGCACAGCTCGTAAAGAGCGTTGCTTCTAAGACTGGTGACGATGCCGGTGATGGTACAACAACAGCTACCATTCTCGCACAGGCTATCGTTTCAGAGGGTCTGAAGAACGTCACTGCAGGTGCTAACCCTATGGATCTGAAGCGTGGTATCGACAAGGCCGTGAAGGCTGTTACCGACTTCATCGCCAAGAGCGCTGAGCAGGTAGGTGACAACTACGATAAGATCGAGCAGGTGGCTACTGTATCTGCCAACAACGATAAGGAGATTGGTGAACTGCTAGCTGAGGCTATGCGCAAGGTTTCTAAGGATGGTGTCATCACTATCGAGGAGAGCAAGAGCCGCGACACACATATCGGTGTTGTAGAGGGTATGCAGTTCGACCGTGGCTATCTGTCAGCTTACTTCGTTACAGACAGCGAGAAGATGGAGTGCGCTATGGAGAACCCCTACATCCTTATCTATGACAAGAAGATTTCTAATATCAAGGAGTTCCTGCCCATCCTGCAGCCCGCTGCAGAGAGCGGCCGTCCTTTGCTGATCATTGCTGAGGATGTTGACTCTGAGGCTTTGACCACACTGGTAGTAAACCGTCTGCGTGGTGGTCTGAAGATTTGCGCTGTCAAGGCTCCTGGCTTTGGCGATCGTCGTAAGGCTATGCTCGAGGATATCGCCGTTCTGACAGGTGGTACCGTTATCAGCGAGGAGAAGGGCTTGAAGTTGGAGCAGGCTACACTCGAGATGCTGGGCACCTGTGAGAAGCTGACCGTTACTAAGGACAACACCACCATCGTTAATGGTGCTGGCGACTCTCAGGCTATCAAGGATCGTATCAACCAGATCAAGGCTGAGATCGAGAATACTACTTCTTCTTACGATAAAGAGAAGCTGCAGGAGCGTCTGGCTAAGCTGTCAGGTGGTGTAGCTGTTCTCTACGTAGGTGCTAATAGCGAGGTAGAGATGAAGGAGAAGAAGGATCGTGTTGACGATGCACTCTGCGCTACACGTGCTGCTATCGAAGAGGGTGTTGTAGCAGGTGGTGGTACCACTTACATCCGCGCACTCGACGTACTGGCCGACCTGAAGGGCGACAATGCCGACGAGCAGACTGGTATCAACATCATCAAGCGTGCCATCGAGGAGCCTCTGCGCCAGATCGTGACCAACGCTGGTGGCGAGGGTGCCGTAGTTGTTCAGAAGGTTCGTGAGGGTAAGGGTGACTTCGGTTACAATGCCCGCCTCGACAAGTACGAAGATATGCGTGCTGCAGGTGTTATTGATCCTGCCAAGGTTTCTCGTGTAGCTCTCGAGAACGCCGCTTCTATCGCTGGCATGTTCCTGACCACCGAGTGCCTCATCTGCGACAAGCCCGAGAAGGAGCCTGCCATGCCAATGGGTGGCGCTCCAGGAATGGGCGGCATGATGTAAGTCTATAAGAATGAGTATGTAAGGCGTTTTGCCAACTCAACTTTACAAAAGGCGAAAGAAAAGTTCAAGACTTCTCTTTCGCCTTGATTTATATCAAAATCCAAAGTTTTTTGTATCAAAAAGTTTGGTTCGTAAGAATAATGTTCGTACTTTTGCATCAGAAAAGATATTTTTTTGATTTGTTTTAGTAGATTAGTTTTTAAGTAGTTTGTTTTTGGAGCTGGTTGTCGTGAGACAGCCGGCTTTTTTTATGCTCTTCTTTTTGCAAGAATCAAATAAAACTATTACCTTTGTCGCATAAATCATGAAATCAGTAGCATGCATCAACTATTAGAACTCTATAAACAGTGGCGAGGCGAGGAACCTGCCGTCACCAGTCAGTTGCCTGTGGCTGGTAGCAACCGTATTTATTATCGTATGACGGATGGCGAAGGACAAAGCGTTGTGGGGTGTATTGGCACCAGTCGCGACGAGAATCATGCCTTCATTTATTTGGCACGCCATTTCTCCAAGCGCCAGTTGCCTGTTCCACAGGTGTTGGCCGTCAGCGAAGACGAGTTGCGCTATCTGCAGACGGACTTAGGATCGGTGTCTCTCTTCGATGCCATTCGTGGTGGTCGCGAGGCAGGTGGTCGTTATACGCTGAAAGAGCAGGAATTGCTGAAAGCCACCATTCGCGAACTGCCCAATGTGCAGTTTCGTGGTGCCCGCGAACTGGACTTCTCCAACTGTTATCCTCAGCCGGAATTCAATATCGAAGGGGTGCTCTTTGATCTCAACTACTTTAAGTATTGCTTTCTGAAAGCCACCGAGCTCGACTTCCATGAGCTGAAGCTCGAGGCAGACTTTCGTTTGCTGGCTAAAGATCTCACGGCAGAGAAGTGTGACAGTTTTCTCTATCGCGACTTTCAGGCGCGTAATGTCATGTTGACAGACGGCAAACCATTCTTTATTGATTTCCAAGGTGGTCGTCGCGGTCCTTTCTACTATGACCTGGCCTCGTTCTTGTGGCAGGCCTCTGCCCGTTATCCCGACAAACTGCGCAGTGAGCTTCTCGACGACTACTACGAGGCCGCCCAGCAGTTTATAGAGATGCCCAAGCGCGAGATCTTTGCCAGTCGTTTACAGCTCTTCGTGTTCTTCCGCACACTACAGGTGCTGGGTGCCTATGGCTTCCGTGGCTATTTCGAGCGTAAACAACATTTCATCGATAGCATACCTCCTGCCATACAGAACCTGCGTGAGCTTCTACAAACGGCAGATTTCCAATATCCCTATCTGGTTTCGCTGTTGCGCAAACTCACCGAGTTGCCACGCTTCCAGCGCATAGAAGTGCCAGCCCCTCGTTCCGATGGCTACAAGACCACCGACAACAATCCCTATAAGGCGCATCCCAAGGATGGTCCAGCCACATTCTCAAAATACGATGGCAAAGGACCTTTGGTTGTGAAGGTTTTCAGTTTCTCGTATCGAAAGGGAATCCCCGAAGACGAGAGCGGCAATGGTGGCGGCTATGTCTTTGACTGTCGTTCCACCCACAACCCCGGACGTTATGAGCCCTATAAGCAGCTGACCGGTCTTGACGAGCCAGTGATTCGTTTCCTCGAAGACGATGGCGAGATACTGACATTCCTGGAGAGTGTCTATAAACTGGCTGATGCGCATGTAGAGCGTTACATCCAGCGTGGCTTTACTTCTTTAATGTTCTCGTTTGGCTGTACCGGCGGACAGCATCGCAGCGTATATAGTGCCCAGCATCTGGCAGAGCACATCCATCAGCAGTTCGGTGTTGAAGTGCGCATCTGTCATCGCGAACAGAACATCCGTCAGACACTTGAAGCAAAACAATAACTCATTGAGTCCACTTTCTTGTGGGCTCAATCTTTTTTTATATAACAATGAAAAAACTACTTACACTAATCATTCTGTTCCTGACACCATTTGCCATTATGGCACAGTTGGAACAAGTAAGCACCGTAGCCAATGGCCGTGTGCAGGAGTTATGGATAGACAATGGCAGTCGCCACATCTATGGCGAACTCTTCACGCCTGCCGTCACAGGAAAAAAGGCACCGATAGCCATCATCGCCCATGGCTTTAATGGCTCTTTCGATTATGGTCGCCATTATTTCGACGTGATGAGTCGCAAAGGCTATCAGTGCTACACCTTCGATTTCCCGTGTGGTTCGGTGCGTAGCCGTTCCGACAACAACACCCTCAACATGTCTATCCTTGACGAGGTGAGCGACCTCCGTGCCATTGTGAAGCATTTCCGCAGTCAGGGCCACCGCCACATTGTGCTCGTTGGCGAGAGTCAGGGCGGACTGGTGTCTGCACTGACCGCTGCCGAACTGAAAGGGCAGGTGAGCCAGCTGGTGCTGGTCTATCCAGCCCTGTGCATCCCCGACAACTGGCGTCAGTATTATCCGCAGGTGGAAGCCATTCAGGACGTCACCGAACTGTGGGGCGTCAAGATGGGACGTCGCTTCTTTGAGGAAATACACGACATGCATCCTTTGGACATCATCGGCAAATATCGTGGTCCTGTACTGATTGTTCAGGGCGACCAGGACCGTATCGTGTCTATGGACGACTCACGTCGGGCGCAGCAGCTCTACCGCAAGGGCACCCGTCTGCACGTCATCCCCGGTGCCGGTCATGGCTTCAAACCTCACGAGTTCCAGCAGGAAGTCGAACAGCTGGAATTATTTCTAAAATAGTCCAGACGTGTGAGGCCTGGACTATTAAGTTGTAATTAGAAAACAAAGCTTATTTTGGGACCAATGGCCATGTCTTTGCGCCATTGGTCTTCTGTTATTCCCAATCCCAATTTGGTTGAAACGCCGTTGTCATGGTCGAATTGCAGTAAAGGCACATTGACAATGATTAATCGGCTGTTGTCCAGTTTCTGTCGGGCGCCATACATATCCATATAGCCCCAGGTCATCTGACCGATTCCCAATCCAGCAGAGATACCGGCAGGAATAGCGGAGCCTGTGAGCCCACTGACAAGACCGCCAACAATAGGCCATGCCAGTCCTGTCCAGAAGAGGATGCGTCCTCGCTTCATCTGTTTCTTGCCTTTTGTATTCAAGTAGTTTTTCAGTTGAAGTGCTTGTTCCGTAGAAAGAGCAAACATGTCGTTCTTTTCTATCTTCTGCCAGTTCTTCATCTTCTTTTTCAGAGGGTCTCCCATCTCTGTGTTGATTGTAGAGACGACAATGAATTCCTCCTCAGGAGACACCGTGTAATTGTCTTCTGCCGAAATAGTGGTTATTCCGCAGAAGAATAGAGCAAGTGATAATATGATCTTTTTCATAATCTCTCTCTTTTATTTCTTTCCCTTACCATTACATGATATGCATTTCTCTGTTCCCTTTCCGTAACACCAGTTACACTTAACCCTGGTCCTTCCATTACATATGCTGCATGTGCGGTTTTTGAATCCAGCGGGATATCCATTTCCGTTGCATCCTGGACAACTTATGGTCCCCTTTCCGTGACATACATGACAATTAACTTTTCCAGAGCCTTTGCAATTACGACAAGTCTCTTCTTTCTTGTCGGCACCATATTTTACTCTGCTGCCAAGATCTGTTGCCTTCTTTTGTGCGTTTTCGCGTCTTTCGTTGCGTAAATCATTCAGTTTGTTCTCATTGTCAGAAGTGTAGCTGTTTGATGTAGCGCGTGGTGTCGCTGCTGATGACTGAGACCTGTATGTAGTTGCAGAACTACTTCTTGGATGCTGTAGTGATGCCGTTAGATTGGATGCTGCAATTGCCAGTTGTTGCCACTGCTGACTATTTATCTCGCGCTGTAATTGCTCTTGTTGTAGCTGCTGCTGGGCATGATACCTTTCTCTGCGCATCTGTTGGCGCAGTTCGTCGGCGCGGTTCTTTGCTTCAGAGCATCCATTGGGGTCGATGCTATAGGCGAGGTCATAATACCAGATGGCTTCACGACGGTGATGGATGTTTTGGTATTTTTTTGCTGCTTCCATATAGAACTTCGCTTCCTCGGGCGTTCGTTCCAGTTCTATGCTGAGTGCAACATCGCGCATGGGTTGATCAGAGAGATATGTGGTGTTGTGTGTGGATGTCTCGACCTCAGCTGTGAAAGTGGATTGCTGTGATTTCTTCAGCGCCTCAATCTGCTCGGATGCTTTCGCATATCCCAATTGCTTGGATTGCAGCAGGAATGAGTCGCGCAGCTCGGTGTCGTTGATGCAGAGCTCCGCCATGTGGTAATAGGCTTCACCTGTCTTCTGTTCAGAATACAGTTCCATGGCGTGCTGTCCATAACCAGCATATTTCTCCCAGTTGCTGAGTGCTAACAAACGGCAAGCATCAGCATCACCGCTGTTTGCTTTTACTTTCATCGCCTTTTCCCATTTTGACAGTTCTCTTAAACTTTGGGGGATGGCATTCTGTGCCTTGCCGACAATAACTGTCGATAATATCAGGGTCGAAATAATAAATCGTTTCATAGTCATCTTTTTTATGGGCAAACGGGACGTATGCTTCGTCCAATTTGGTAGTTGTTAATTCCAATTGAAGAGGATAAATAAGTGCCAGAGAAGTAGAAATACCAAACCTGATATAGACCGTAATGTGTGCTTCCGTATTTGTCTTCTACCCACCTATAGTAATCTGAAGCAGTACCGCTGTAGAGCTCTGTAGTCGTACCACGTCCTGTGACTTCTAAAGAGTAGTTAGCGCGTATGCCTGCGCAAGGAATGAAGATAGAATTGCTGTTAATATTGCTCGTGAGGCGATAGCCTGCCACACCATTAAGGGTTTCGTTGGCCACGCTACAATTGTCAGATAGCTCTTTGAATTCATCATAAGTGGGCATTCGCCATGAACCTCCCCAAGTTCTGCGAGCAATGTCATTATAAGTTCCACTGATGTTATATTGGTTTTTCCATTCACCAATAGCCGTTGCAGCCTCGGTGTCGCCATAGTAATACAGACCGCCATACTCCTCTGGCTTGCGTGCTCCCACGTTCCATGAAGCCCATTTCACGCTCAGTCCCATGTCAATGGCTTCAGCGCTGTGATGCGTATCAAGAGTGAAGTCAATGCTCTTGCCAGTGCTGTAAGTCTTATAATTTTCTATGGTCTCTGCCGTAACGCTATAGCTACTATTGTTGTTCATGACGGCAATGTCGCAGTAGTAAGTGTCGGTCTGTGCATCATATTGAGCATTAAAAGCGTGATAGTAGCTGCCGTTCCTGTTGACTTCAAACCTCACTGTGAAACTGTGCCCTGTCGAATTACCATTAATTTTGGCTTTCAGACGTGCAGTGGCTGAGGTTACCTCTGGTTCTAGTGTTTCTACTTCGTAGTCCAATGTCTTAAAACTAAAGATGGGGCTCTTATAGACAAGACCGAAAATGTCTGTTGCTTCAGTTTGGTAGTAATAGGTGGTGTTGGGTGTCATTCCCCACACTCTAAATCTCTTAGAGGTTTGCGTTGCCAAAATGTTGCTCATGTCGGCTTTGTCGCTGATAGACCATTTCGTGTAATAAACAGATCCAGCATTGAACATCATCTCGGTGGTTGTGATATACTCGAAATACATGTCCCAGTCCTTGGTCGTAAATGAATTTACCGGACTGTGGTAGGTTATGCCTCGGTAGTCGGTAGCCTCAGTGAGCCAGTAATAAGTGGTGTTGGGACGTGTGCACGAGAGCTCCTTGGCACTGTGTTCTGCGTCATCGTGTAGCTCTGCCTCAATGGCTCCACTCATGTTTGCGTTGTCGGCTATTAGCATTTTGTCATAATCCACTGTGCCCATACTGAAAGTTACCTGCGTGTTGGATACTAAGAGAACTTTGTCATCGTAGTCTTTGGTTTGTATAGCCGATGGATAACTGATGTACTTACTTCCGAATTCGTCAGTCTTGATGTTGGCCACATAATAAAAAGAGTTGGGACGAAGGTTGCTGATGGTCGTTTCGTAACTGCCGCCAGTATATATTTCGGTGGCCTCATCCATATCAATATTGTCAGCCAACATGAATGGATCTGTCATGCCTGAAACAGTGATGCTGCTGGCAGAGACATCTTTGGAGTTGGCATATGGAGAATTAATATAAGGAGAATGTCCGTAGAACTCACCATCGCCTTGGCAGGCTGTCAGTGAGATCAGTGCGATTCCTATTAATAAAGAGGCGTAGATCTTTTTCATAACCTTCATGTTTTAGTTAAAACTTCATGCCAACTCCCAGGTGCAACATTGTGTCGCAATTGTCTAGTTCGAAGGCCGATGTGTTGATTCCAGTATTCACATAGAATTGCTTATAGTTGAGCATGAAGCCAAATTCTGCTTCAAGTCCTTGCCATGCTTCAAAGATGTGTTCCATAGCATCGTCAGTGTAATAATTGTTAGCCCAGTCTTTGTCTATCTCAACATAGCCGTCAGACTCGTTTGTAATATTGTTTGCCAGATGCTCTATGAAAACACGGTCATTGCGATAGCCCACACCTGCATAAAAGTATATGGGGCATCCAAGACGAACCATGCCACCAGCGCCAAAGATGGTGCTGCCTATCTTGTAATTATTGCTACTGAAGATTTCTCCATGTGCCTTACCTATATTATCGGGCATGGTTGACATGGCAAAGTGGGCATAGATACCAAATTTTTTTGCTGCAGCAATCCTAATACCCAAGGGCATGCAGTTGTTAGTGGTACCAAGCAACTCTACACCGGCAAAGATGTTCCATTTCGATGGTGTCTCGTTCCACCAATTTAGAGGCTTCATTCTCACCTCCATGAAAGGTTCGGCTTTTTTCTTGACAGTCTTTCTGCCCGTACTGTTAACGATGATTTTCTCTTTTGCATTTCTTCCTTTCAGTTCAAAAGCACCATTCATCCATGTATGCGTCATGATGTTGCTGTGGGCTAACTTTACCTCCGCATTGGCAATAGCGTTTCCGTATCTGTCTGTCACTCTGCCCTTTATGGTGTAGCTTTGTGCTAACAATGGTAGGGCGGAGGTTAAGATAACGGTTAGTAGTAAGATAATTCTTTTCATAAGCGAGTGCTAGTAATTTATGGTGGCAAAGATAAAAAATAATTTCTATTTTCCAATGGATGAGCCTCGTTTTTTTTCATTTTCATATTTACTTTAGCCTTGTTGATAAGAAAAAAGGAAGATATCTTGGAAATATTGTAGATTTGTTTTACTTTTGCAAGGAGAAAATCATTAATGTCACACGAAAATACTGTTGATATGAAAAAACTTTTGGTAATCGGAGCAATGGTGCTGGGCACCATGCAGTCCATGGCACAAAATGTGGCGCAGACCTCTGCGCAAGATGTACAACTTGCTACAATGCAACAGACGGTTCAGGCAGACGACAACGATGGAAACGGCCTGTTCCCTAATGTGTTCAACCATCTGGGCGTTGGTGTCGGCATTGGTGTAATGAATGGTTTGAGCGTTGAGCTCGCCACACCGGCAACACGCTTTTTGGCTCTTCGTGCTGGCTATAACTTCCTGCCGAAGCTGAAGATGGATGTGGATTTCGATACGGATTTCGCCGATTTGAACAACACGGTGCAAAACAGTCCCGAGTTCAAGGATTATCAGATTCCAAACGAGATTACCGTAGAGGGCAAGCTCAACATGGGAACAGCCCATGTGTTGGTCGATGTCTATCCCTTCCAGCTCAGCAGTTTCCGTGTTACCCTTGGTGCCTACTTCGGTGCCGATAAGATTATTAAGGTGTATAACAAGAATGAGGGCGAGCTGATGGGCGTCACCCGTTGGAATAATGATAGTCAGGACCTCACTAAACTGGTTGCCCTCCGTGCTATGAACGGTGGTAAGCTGGATAAAGTTGGTTTCGACATGGGCGACTATTTCCTGGAGCCAGATGCCAATGGTAACCTGGAGGCCAGCATCAAGGTGAAGAACTTCCGTCCGTACCTGGGCGTGGGCTTTGGTCGTGCGGTTCCCCGCCATAGCCGTGTGTCTTGCAACTTCGATCTGGGTGTACAGTTCTGGGGCAGCCCCGAAGTTTATCTGCATGGTGCCAACGGCGACGAAAAGCTACAATCGTCAGACCTCTCTGGCGAAGGCAGCAAAGCCGTAGAGATACTCAGTAAAGTAAAGGTGTGCCCCATGATGAGTCTGCGTATCGTGGGTCGTATTTTCTAAAAGAAAAACCGCCATCCTCACGGACAGCGGTAAAATTTATGAAAAAACTAAATGTTAAGTTTGAAATATTAATGCACTAATGATATCCCATCATCAGATATGGTGATAAGCCGACGGCGGTACAAATCGCCGACTGCCTTTTTAAATGCTTTCTTTGACACCTTGAAACGGTCGCTGATTAGTTCCGCCGGACTATTGTCCGACAGTTCGCAGTGGCCGTTGTTCTCGTAGAGATAGCGCAACAGCACCTCTGCAAACTCCAGCGTGTGCTGGCGTCCGGTGGGTTGCAGCGTGATGTCTATCTTGCCGTCCTGGCGCACATGGTCTATGTAGGCCGTCAGGCGGTCGCCGGTGTGCAGTGGCTGGAACACCTGGTTGTCGAAGATCAGTCCCTGATACTTGTTGTTGATAATGCACTTGAAGCCCAGGTCGGTCTTCTGCCAGATGAGGCAGTCGCACGTGTCGCCATGCTTCAGCAGGTCGCCCTTGGCCGTTTTCTCTGTAGCCTCCTCAGCATTTGACTTGGCAGCGGCCTGACTGATGTACTTGTCCACTTTGGCCGTAGCCATCAGACGGTGGCTCTCCTCGTCTTCTTTCACATAGACGATATAGTGCTTGCCCACCTCCATGCGTTGTTTCTGTTCGCGGAAAGGACAGAAAAGGTCTTTCTGCAGGCCCCACTTCATGAAGGCGCCATACTTGTTGATCCATGCCACTTCGAGATAGGCAAACTCGCCAACGATGGCCAGTGGCGCCTCGGTGGTAGCCACGGTGCGCTCTTCCTGATCCAGATAGACAAACACCCTGATCTCGTCGCCAATGCGCATCTCGGGTGTCACGTAGTTCTTGGGCAAAAGAATCTCGCCCTCGTCGCCTCCGTCCAGATACAGGCCGAAGTCCACGCGCTTCACAATTTTCAGTGTGTTGTAGTTTCCTAATTGTATCATAGGGTAGTGGGGTTTTGGGGGTTCATGGGCTCGGTGGCTTCCGTGTCTTCGGTGGTCGTAATAGGCTCAAGAAGATGGTCTGTCGCAGCCAGGAGTCCGTCTTTCATGTGGATGGTGCGGTCGGTCAGCGTGGCCAGTTCCTCGTCGTGGGTCACGATGACAAATGTCTGTCCGAACTTGTCGCGCAGGTCGAAGAACAGCTGGTGCAGTTCGGCCTTGTTCTTTGAGTCGAGCGAACCGCTGGGCTCGTCGGCCAGAATCACGGCGGGGTTGTTGACCAGCGCACGTGCCACGGCGACGCGCTGTTTCTCGCCGCCCGACAGCTCTGCGGGCTTATGACTGGCGCGCTCAGAGAGTCCCATGAACTGCAGCAGTTCCAGGGCGCGCTCCTTTGCCTCTTTGTTCGAACGTCCGGCAATGTAGGCCGGTATCATGATGTTTTCAAGAGCTGTGAACTCGGGCAGCAGCTGGTGAAACTGGAACACGAATCCCAGATGACGGTTGCGGAAGTCTGACAGCTGTTTCTGGCTGAGTGTGGTGGTGTCTATGTTGTCCACGCACACCGTACCACTGTCGGGACGGTCCAGTGTGCCCATGATTTGCAGCAGCGTGGTCTTTCCAGCACCGCTGGGGCCCACAATGCTCACCACCTCGCCTTTCGCAATGTCGAGGTCGATGCCTTTCAGCACTTGCAGTGAGCCAAAACTCTTGGTGATATTTCTTAATTTAATCATTGTTCTTTGGTGCCTTTCTTGCGGTGTGAATCCAGCGCGAGAGCATGTCATAGACGCTGTTCTCCTCGTAGTGCTGTGCCTCGGTGAAGCTCATGCTGTCTTCCTTCGTGTCGCCATACTGGTCGGGGAAGATGATCATGAGGTTGGTGCCGGCAAAGTATTGTGTCAGCTCATCGGGCAGTCGCTCTAAGGCGTTTTTATAACTGATAGTACCCTTACGGGCAGTGATGACGACGAAGAGCTGGTCCTTGCCTATGTCGGCAGCCAGCTTGGGCAACTCGTTCCAGTGGCCCATGGGGGTGTATTCCCCACGTACGTGTGGGTGAACATTATTAATATATTGTGCTATGAGCGACAACGACTCCTGGCGTCCGTGGAACTGTATGCGGCAGTCCAGTTGTCCGGCCAGGCGGCACACGCGCTCCAGCCAGCGATGGAAGCCCGGCTCAAACTCTGCGCGCGAGGGCACGGCCACCTGTATGCGTCGCAGTGTGCTCAGTGGCTGTTCAAATCGCGTCAGCACGATTTGTCGGTTCAGTCCGTTGTAGAGGCTTTGTATGAACTCACCCCAGAACTTAGGCGACACCTCCGTATGCACGTGCATGCCCATCACAATCTCCGAGCATCCAAACTCGCGGAAGGCATGTTTGATGCCGTTGGCAATGTTGGTGGCCAATCGCACCTGCGTCTGCATCATCACCTCCGAGGCGCTGGCCTGTCGCTCCAACTGTTCCAGCAGTCGCAGTCCCTGTTCGCGCTCCACAGCACTGTTCTGTCCGTCGTACACCACGTTCAGTGCCACCAGTCCGCGGCTCAGTTTCTCGTTGCGCATCAGCAGCGACAGATAGACTAGCTGTGGCGCAATTTCGGGGTATTTCACGCACACCAGTATCTTCTCGTCGTCGTGCTGCGGCTTGTGGTCTATGTCCAGGTTCAGCTTCTCGCGGAAGATGATTTCCTTGGCAGCCTTGTCGGTCATCATGGTCGAGACGATGCAGGTGACCAGTATCATCATCACCACGCCGTTCAGCATCTCGTTGTTCACCAGCATCACCCCCGGTGCCACCTCGATGCGCATGCCCACCATGGTCATGGCGATGGCGCCGGCAGCGTGGGCCGATGTCAGTCCGAACATCATGTGGCCCTCGGCCTTGGGCAGACGGAAGATGATGGCCGAGGTATAGGCGGCCAGTGCTTTTCCAAACGTGCCAAAGAAGGCGATGAGCAGCACGATGCCTATCACCTGAGCACTGTCGAGCACAGAGTGCAGGTCTATGAGCATGCCCACACCAATCAGGAAGTAGGGGATGAACAGTGCGTTGCCAATGAACTCGATGCGGTTCATCAGCGGCGACACGTGGGGGATGTATCTGTTCAGTATCAAACCCGAGAAAAAGGCGCCGAAGATGCCTTCCAGTCCAATCAGACTTGACAGCGCTGCGCTGAGGAACATCACCGCCATGATGAAGATGTACTGCATCACGCGGTCGCTATAGCGGCGCAGGAAGTAGCGCGTCAGTCGCGGTATCAGGTAGATGCAGCCGGCCATATAGACCGCCAGTTTTACTGCAAACAGCAACCAGAACACCACGCCACTGTTCTCGTCGAACGTGCCCACCAGCGCAGCCAGCATAACCAGCGACAGAAACAGCGATATCATCGACGAGCCCACGCTGAGCATCACGCTGGAGTTGCGCTGCAGACCGTAGCGCCCAATGATGGGGTAGGCTATCAGCGTGTTGGATGCCATGATGCAGCCCAGCAGAAACGAAGCCTTGCCGCTGTAGCCCAGCAGCGTCATTGACATCACGTAGGTGAGCATCAGCGGGATGACGCACGTCAGCAGTCCAAAGATGATGAAGCGCTTGGTGTTCTTCTTCACGCTCTCCAGGTCCATCTCCAGTCCGGCCAGGAACATGATGTAGAAGATGCCCACGCGCCCAAACAGCTCGAACGACTCGTCGCGCTGCAGCACGTTCAGCCCGAACGGACCTATCAGGATACCAGCCAGCACCATGCCGATGATGTGCGGGATGCGCAGCTTACCCATGATGATGGGTGCAAACAAGACAATCAGCAGCACCACGAAGAATATCAGCGTGGGGTCGGCAATGGGGAAATATGTGGCTAATAGTATCATTTCAAGTGCAAAGGTACGAATTATTGTTTAAATCTTTCCTGTTGCCACCATTTTTTTTCTTGTCAACAGAAATTATAAAGCAATAACAATGAAAAAAAAACCAATTATTCTTTGCATTTTGTATGTTTATTCGTAACTTTGCAGCCGAATTTTACGAACCAAATAAAAATTAAGCAAGATGAAAGTAGCTATTGTAGGTGCAAGTGGAGCAGTGGGACAGGAGTTCCTGAGACTGCTCGATGAGAGAAACTTCCCCATGGATGAACTGGTATTGTTTGGCTCCGAGCGTTCGGCTGGTCGCACATATAAGTTCCGTGGTAAGGATATCGAAGTGAAACTGCTGAAGCATGGCGACGATTTCAAGGATATTGATATCGCCTTCACATCGGCAGGTGCTGGCACCTCAAAAGAGTTTGCAGAAGACATCACCCGCTATGGCTGCGTGATGATCGACAACTCGAGTGCTTTCCGTATGGACGACGATGTGCCCCTGGTAGTGCCCGAGTGCAATGCTGCAGATGCCCTGAAGCGTCCCCGCGGCATCATTGCCAACCCCAACTGTACCACCATTATGATGGTAGTAGTGCTGCAGCCACTGGAGCAGCTGTCGCACATCAAGCGCATCCACGTCAGCTCTTACCAGAGCGCCAGTGGTGCCGGTGCCGCTGCCATGGCCGAACTGCAGCAGCAGTACAAAGAGATTGTGGAGACTGGCGAGGTGAAGACCATCAAGAAGTTCCCCCACCAGCTGGCATACAATGTGATTCCCCAGATCGACGTGTTCCAGCCCAACGGCTATACCAAGGAGGAGATGAAGATGTACAACGAGACCCGCAAGATTATGCACACCGATGCCAAGTGCTCGGCCATGTGTGTGCGCGTCAGCTCGCTGCGCTCTCACTCAGAGTCGGTGTGGATCGAGACCGAGGCTCCCATCTCAGTAGAGGATGCTCAGAAGGCCATCGCTGCCGCTCCCGGCTGCACGCTGGTTGACGATCCCGCCACGCTGACCTATCCCATGCCTCTGGAGACTGCCGGCAAGGACGATGTCTTCGTAGGTCGTGTGCGCAAGGACCTGGCCGACGAGAATGGACTCACCTTCTGGCTCAGTGGCGACCAGATTCGCAAGGGTGCAGCCCTCAACGCTGTTCAGATTGGCGAGTACCTGGTGAAAGAGAAGGCTCTGCCTTGCTTCGCGTAAGGACGACATAATAGAATTATGTTGAGTAGATATATGTAGATAAAGGAAGGTAGCCGCTGTCCCTCTATCTCCTTATATCTCCAAATCAAGCGGAGCTTGAATGACATAAGAAAATAATAACTGAAACCTTTTATAAGAGTCTGGTGTTGCCAGAACTGCCGATGCTATCGGTGTTCTGAGAGCGCCAGACTTCTCTTTTCTTCTAGCTGCATCTGGGCTATTGCGCGCCCCAATAGTGGCCCTTTCGCCACCTAAAAGTGGCACTATTAATTTGCAATAGTGCCACTTTTGACTCGCAATAGTGCCACTTTTGCTCCCGTTCTAGAGTCTAGATCGCACCATTCTAGAGTCTAGATCGCACCATTCTAGAGTCTAGAATCCACCTTTCTAGAGTCTAGAGTTGGATGAAGAGCTAAACTATTGCATGTGAAGAGCATAATTCTTGCTCCATAATAGTGGCGCTATTGGGGGCTAAAACAGGGCGAATGAGCATCCTAGTCAAGCTAAATTTCTGATGATTTATTTGGCTGTTTCAGTAAAAAATAGTACTTTTGCATCCGCTAACGCGACAAAATGCGCCTGTGGCGGAATTGGTAGACGCGCTAGACTTAGGATCTAGTGTCTCGCGACGTGCAGGTTCGAGTCCTGTCAGGCGCACAAACAAAAAAGGAAATCCACGATTGGATTTCCTTTTTTGTTCTTTATTCTAGACTTTCCTCTCTCTCTTAGAAGGGGATGGTTCAGCTCAGTTGCAATTGCATAGGATAACGAGTCTATTCATTTTCGTCCATTCTTAGTTTTATGCCACACCACCATATCTTTGACTAACATAGTTATAGATTGTATCTCGGTAGTAGTTTATACTTTCTTCGCTATAACTCTCTGGAAGTTCCTGCCACAAAACATCACGGATAGTAATGATAAGAGTTGCACGAGTCGTTGGCTTGTCGAAAGGATGATCCATACCTGCCAACTGCTCCTTTATTTTAGCTAGCAACTCTATGGCGACATCCTTCAGCTTCTTGACTTCCGTCTTTGATAGATTGTCTTTCAATAGAAGGTCATAGAGCGAGAGCTCTTCATCACTCTTAAATCCTTCTCGTACATAACGCTTCTCTTCTTCGCTGAGAGATTGAGACAGATGCATCAACTCCTCGAAGGTCTTCTCTATCGTTGCGCGATTCTGCTCTTGGTTATACGCTTGAATTATCTCTTGATACTTTTCGTAAAAGTTAATTCTGGATGGATTCTCTGCTAATAGTCGGGCCAGACGTTCCTGAAGTAAGTCTTGAATGTCTCTTAGTACGAGATTCTTGTCTTCACGCTTGGCAAACTCTCTTCGCAATAAATCGAAGTCGATACCGCTGATATCAAATCTACGTCCACCACCATCAGCAACCATCATAGCATTGGAATCTATTTCAAGATGCTCATTGACAATATCATTGATTGCCACACTCAAGTCGGTGATGTCTGCGTGCTTACGCTTTTTCTGCAATTCCTTATAGATGGCTTCCAGAGCATCTTTCTTTTTACGCATGTCTTCCGTTATATCTTCACGATCGAGATATTTCCAAAGATTAAGCAAAGAAGTTGCAAATGTACAGAACGACTTACGCGTTTCAACAGTATCACATAGCAGGTTTGCTGCCTTCTTCAGAAGTGACAGTTTCTCAAATGACATTGCATCAATGAGTTCCTGCAATTCAAAACCTTTATCATGCAGGAATGCTTCCGCAGTCGCAATGATTTCCCAGACATTCTTTATCAGTTCTTCCTTGTTGACTGTAGGGTCGTTGCCGCCATCACCGCCATCAGGATTAGCTGTATAGTCAGCCAGCGCTTGGCGTAGTGCTTTCACAATACCAATATAGTCGATAACAAGGCCATTCGACTTACCTTCTGCCACACGATTTGCACGGGCAATGGTCTGCATTAGGGTATGCGCCTTCATGGGTTTGTCAATATAAAGGCAAGACAAGGTCTTTACGTCAAAGCCTGTCAGCCACATGGCGCAGACAAAGACCACTCGCAGTTTGCTGTCGGCATCCTTGAACTCCTTATCCAGCTCCCTTTTCTCCATCTTCTCACGGTGTGGAGTAATATCAAGTCGCCATTTCTTGAAGGTCTGTATTTCGTTCTGCTCTTGCGATACCACAACCGCCATTTCCGTTTCTTCCATCCATTGCAGTTTACGCTTCATCTCCTGAACTTCCTGTTGCCATGGATCTTGCTCAATACGTTTGCGCAGAGCTTTTATCTCTTTCTGCCAATACTCCTGCACGTAGTTATACATACGGACGCAAGTAACCTTGTTGAAACTTACCATCATAGCCTTACCGCTTGTCCACAAGTCACTATAATGACGCACGAAGTCCTGTGCCACTACTCGCAGTCGTTTCTCGGCGGTTAACAAATGTACCTCCTGTGCAAACTCACGCTCCAGTTTGGCTTGCTGTGAAGGATCCAAGTCCTCTTCATCCAATCTGGCTGCAATCTCGGCATTGATTTCCGGATTCTTAAGCTCTTGAAGTTTCTCACCGCGATTCTCATAGTAGAGAGGAACCGTTGCCTTATCCTCTACGGCACGTTTGAAGTCATACACAGATACATACTGTCCAAAGGTGCGAGCCGTGATATTATCGTCTCGCAACAAAGGTGTACCAGTGAAGCCAATACGGTTTGCTGTTGGCAACATGTGCATGAGGTTGTCGGCAAAAACACCATTCTGTGTACGGTGTGCTTCGTCACTCATCACGATGATGTCATGATCAGGATAGATAGGTTCTGCGTCTGCCTTGTTGAACTTCTGTATCAGCGAAAAGATGAACGAAGGATTGCCGGTCAGCTTCTGCCGAAGATCATCACCGCTATGTGCAATGAACTGCTTGGCTTTCAATCCTCCCAACAGTCCGCAATTCTCGAAGGTGTCACTTATCTGTTTGTTCAACTCATCGCGATCGGTCAGCACCACAATCGTTGGTGAACCTTCAAACTTACGTCTGATCTTCTGAGCCAGGAATACCATCGAATAGCTCTTACCAGAGCCCTGGGTGTGCCAAAACACCCCCAGCTTACCCTTCATTTCCTCACGATGGCGATACATCTCCACTGCTTGATTCACACCAAGGTACTGATGGTTGCGTGCCAGAATCTTGACGGTTGAACCTCCACTGTGGTCGAAGAGAATGAAATTTTCAAGCAAATCCAGCAGATTCTCCTTTTTACAGATACCACGCAACATCGTTGGCAATTCGATGTTGCCATGATCCAACTCTGTCAGTCGTTTCCACTCATGGAAGAACTCCCACTTGGCGCCCACAGTACCCACACGGCTTTCCATGCCATTGCTCAGCATAATCATAGCATTGTGGTGGAACAAATGCGGTATGGTATCAAGGTAGTCTCGATAGTTGTCGGTATAGGCATTCTGTATGTCCTGGTCATGATTCTTCAGTTCAATAAAGATAAGCGGAAGACCATTCACGAAGCACACCACATCGGCCCTGCGTTTGTGGATAGGCCCCTTTATCCAAAGTTCCCTGACTGCAATAAACTCGTTGTAATCCACATTGGCAAAGTCCATAACCTTGGCACGTACCAGTTCTGTCTCGCCATTAGGCTTCAAGCGAGTGACTGGCACACCATCACGCACGTAACCATACTTCTCCTCGTTGATCTGCATCAGCGTCTGCGAGCTCATGTAGCTGGTCATGCGCTCAATGGCTTCCGTCAACTGCTTGTCGGTCATCCATGGATTCAGACGTTTCAAGGCCAGGCGAAGATGCCGTGTCAGCACCACCTCGCTCTGATTCTTGCGTCCCAGCGTGCCTTGTTCGCCAAGTACCTCATTGTCGAAAGCATACACAGACTTCCAGCCAAGCTCTTTTTCCAAGAGTTCGGCTGTTGATTTCTGTATCAGTTGGTCTTCGCTATAGTCCTTTGCCATAATCGTTATTGGTTAGTTTTTATACTGCTATTTCTCCACTCATTAGCTTGGGAAGCAGGCGGTCGCGCGCTTCGGTGAGGAGGCGGATTTGCTTAGCTATAATTCTTGTTCTTTCAAGAAGGGAATGGGCTTTGCGCTGAAATCTTTTAGAGACATTTGGAGCAGGACATATTATATCGAAATTACGAAATACGCTCTTGCTAATCTCAAGATATGTTGACCCCCCAGCTTTAATTCTGATTTCCTCAACCCTGTTAATCAAATTGTATAGTAAGTACATCTGAAAATCTTTCTCAAAAGGAACACATGAGATAAAGCCCTGATTAGTGCATACTTCAAAATCGCATATTCCAAAAAAACCGACACTTGCCCTGCTTGTCATCAAGATAGCTCCTTTAGGCACCATCTTCGCAGAACTATGATTAAGTCCTTCATTGGTGATTTTCTTCTCGGTATTTAGTAAGCACAAGCTGTTGTTCTTTGTTATATCAGTTGGCGTAACCCAGCTTATCGTCCCACCTTCGTAAAATGAAGCCACTTTGGTTGAAGGAGTTCCTCCACCAATTGTGTCACACACATCGGATATTTTCTTCTTCTCCCACCCCTCTGGTACACCATCTACGATTATGACGTTTTCGTGTCCGGGGAAGTGGAGGTCAACGAACCATTCCTTATAGAGTCGCTGTGCTGCTTCCTCCAATAACTTTATCTGCTTCTGATAGTTCTCTATCAAAGAGTCGTAGCGAGAGAGGATGGTGGCGATGCGGTGCTGGATTTCTATAGGTGGATAAGGGAATAATAAGTTCTTGATATCAGAAGGACTTATATTGGCTTGGTTTGCTGCTCCACCAGCTTTCTGAGCTAACTCGACTTTTACCTCATATTGACTAAGATAGTAATAAATATAGTCAAGAGAGGATTTAGCTTCGTTTTTGTTTACAATTTTACCAACACGCTGATTTAGAACAGTTATAGCATCGTATCTAACTCTACCAACACGTCCAACAACCGATGCAATTTGATTAATATGTGATCCTGTCATTGCGATCAAGACATCGCCTTTTCTTAAGATATATCTTGGATTCTGAAAAGCAATTGAATTCGGCACATATGAAAGATCTTCCAACGATATATATGGTGGACAAACATTTTTAATCTTTATCACAGGAATTCCAGAATCAGAAAAATCCTTAGATTTATATGCGAAGCCAGAAAGAACATCTATATAGTCTCCCAACTTCACTTTCTTCCACTCACTCATGCCTCATCCTCCTTTTCGTCTTGTTTTATAGCATTTTCCAACATTTTTGCATACTCAGGATACTCAGAAGGATATAACTTTTTTACATAAAGGAGGTAGTTCCTATAATCCTCAATGGCATTCTTGCAACCAAGCTCAGCATACCCCAATATATGGTCGGCATAATTGTAATCCAGTTTGTTCAGGTCTGTTTCATTACGAAACATCGCACGATAAAGCCCAGCAGAATAGTAGTCATTCGCCGAATCTTGCATTTCCATTAATTGACCAATGCTTTCCACCAATGAGTCGAAATTCTTATTCTCTTCCATACTAAGCCTCCTTCTTCTCGCTTAAGAGTTTCCTTAAATCTTCCATATCTGGCAGTGCTTTGCGTATGTTCTCAGGCATCTCGTCTGCAGTCTTATAGGTGGCAACGCCCATGGGCTTCGAATAATCACGAATCATAAATTCCACATACTCACGGTTGGCTGACTTGCACAAAACGATGCCAATACTTTGGTTCTCGTGGGGTTTCCGAATCTTCTCGTCCAAAATAGTCAGATAACCCATCAGTTGCCCCAGATAGCTGGTCTTGAAATTCCCCATTTTCAGTTCAACCACCACCATTGCATTTAGTTCGCGGTTAAAAAACAGCAGGTCCGGGAATTGCTCCACACCGTACACCTCTAATAGTTGCTGGTTGCCGATGAACGCAAAGTCACGACCTATGGTCATGATAAAGTTCTTCACTTTGTTTACGATCTCCCGCTCAACGACTCGCTCATCCACGTCGATGCTATCTCGAATACCAATCTCCTCCACGTTGATGAAATCCAGCATATAAGAGTCTTTGAACATCATCACAGCCTTGCGCATCATTTCGGCATTGGAGATTGTCTTGGAGAAATTGCTGGGCATCTGATTTCTATGGCCGTAGGCATCTTCGGATATCAGTTTCTCCAGTTTTTCGACAGGCAGATGTTCTTCCGCAGTTCGGTGAATATAGTAGTAACGTGCAGACAGATCCGACAGTTTGTAGATTTCAACGTGGTGAGTGAAAGGCACTTTGAAAAAGTCTTCTACAGGAAAATCCCGTGTTACAGGTACCATCAACGTGTGATAAATATCGATGGTCACCAAATCGCCAGTTGCAACTGACGATTTGTTTTTCTCATAATCGTCCGTTGTGACGGACGAATTGTCCGCTGCTGAGTCGGCAATTGCAATGGCCGATTCTAATTCGTCCGTTGCGACGGACGAATTGGCATCAAGCATTATCCAATTTTCATAAAAGAGCCTCATCTTTTTTAGGCTTGTTGCCGAATAGCCTCTCAACCCTGGTAGCTCATGGCGCAGCTGGCTGCTTATGGTCTCCAAGGCTCCTGTACCCCAAACACCTTTGCGCGAATGCTGCGATACATATTTGCCAATGGCGTAATATACAGCCAACTGGATGCGGTTCGTCCCCTTGCAGGCCTCATATTGTCCCTGCAAGATGGCAGCCTTGATGTCAGCTACAGCCTGACGCAGTTTTTCATTTTTCTTCTCTAACTCATTCATTTCAGTTCCTCCCATGCTTTTTGTATCTCATCCATCAGAACGTTGGCTTCCTTATTCAGTTGGGCCAACTCGGCATGAATCTCGTTCATGCGCTCATGGAAATCTACGCCGTCATCTTCTTGTTCAGCCACGCCGACGTAAGCACCAGGAGTGAGGGAGTAGTTCTTTTCTTCAATCTCCTGAATGGTGGCAATCTTGCAGAGTCCCAAGACATCCACGTATTTGCCATCCTCACCAAACTTCGATACCAGCCATTCGCGCTGGCGGGCTATTTCGAGAACGTCCTCCAGTTCTGCTGTAAGGGCATTCTGCTCTGCCTCTATGCGTTTCTTGTCCTTTCGTGTCGCTTCAGCAATCAGTTGCTTGGTTTCTTCTTTCTGTTTTTGCAGGGCTTCTTCCGCAGTAGTTATGGTCTGGCCATTCAAAGCCTTGTCATAGTCTGCAATGAGAGAGCGGTACTTCTCCGTCTCTCCACGATACAGATGGACAATAGCTTGTAAGTTTTTCAATTGCCACTCTGACCACTCATTAAGAGTACGGTCAACAACCGTATAATAGTTGCGGGCATCGATGAAAAGTACACGATTCTTATTCTCTAAACGCTTTGCCTTGTCAAAGAACCACAGCGAGCAAGGGAGCGAGAGGGTATAGAAAAAGTTGTTGCCCACACTTACCATAACATCCACATCGCCTGTTAAAACAAGTTTTTCACGGATGTCACGATCCTTGTTGGCACTATCTGTTGCCGATGATGCCATCACGAATCCTGCACGACCATGGTCGTTGAGGTAGGCATAGAAATATGAAATCCAGAGATAGTTGGCATTACCAATCTCTTTTGTCTTAGCATTAACACCAGGCAAGCCGAATGGCAAACGACCAGCAGCAGATGCGGACTCAGCTTTCACTTTATCTACATTGAATGGAGGATTCGCCATCACGTAGTCACACTTTCCTGCAAGGTTGTGTGCATCATGATAGAAGGAGTTAGCCTCATCACCAGAGACAATCCTGCCATTCAAACCGTGTACTGCCATGTTCATCAGACAGAGTTGGGCATTGTATTCCACCTTTTCCTGACCGTAGAAGGTCATCTGTGTATTGGCATTCATACCACCAGCATTCACAAAGTCGCCTGTTTGAACGAACATACCTCCCGAACCACAAGCAGGATCAAGCATTACACCCTGTTCTGGCTCCAGTACATTTACGAGCATCTTTACCAAAGACTTAGGAGTGAAGAACACACCATCGTCTGATGCTACAGCCTTGGCAAACTTGCTGAGGAAGTACTCATAAATACGACCTATAACATCGCCACCGATTTCGTCGAGTGTCTTGTTATTAAAGATACGAAGGAGTTCACGCAACAGTTCATCGCTGAACATTGTGTATGATTTAGGCAGAATACCTGTCAACTGTTCGCTTTGTTCTTCGACCAGAGTCATAGCGCGATTGACAGCTTCGCCCAAAGGTTGGTCATCCGACAGATTTACCAGATAGTCAAACTGAGCCTCACGAGGAAGGTAGAGTGCACTTTTAGCAGCAAAATCACTTGGTTCAACAGGCATTATGCGACCACCACGGCTTGGGCGATTCTTCAACAATTCTGCTTCAACCATCTTGAAGCGACTATAGGCGTATCTTAAAAACAGCAATGCCAATACCGGCATACAGTATTGGCTCGATGTCAGCTTACTCCCTGCACGAAGCAAGTCAGCCGACTCCCAAAGGTCAGCCTCTAGTTTACGTATATTTATCTTATCTGCCATTATATAAAATTTAATGCAGCAAAAATACTAATTTTTCATGTAAAACGTGTAAAAAGAACAAAAAATGCCGAAATTCTCAAAGGTCTTTTGGTAGAAAGTGCCAAAATTCTCAAAGATTCGCACCTTATATATGCCAAAAATCTCAATACGTACTAATCAAACGATCCATTCGCCAGGTTTACTGCATCCACTCTTTTGTACCAGATTCTTTAAGTAGACACGAAAAAAGTTTTTTAATTATTTTTTTTCTAAAAGTAGACATTCCACTAAAGTAGTGCAGAAATCATATAAAAATTGCACTATTGTAGTGCAATTTTAACAAATTGGACGTTTCTATGTAATTATGAATCTTAGCATGTCGGGGTTTCTCGTTGTGATATAGAGTGGAGAAGAATTACCAAGGTCAAAAATAAACTCCCCCGTTATAATGCCATTATTAACTAAACTCTATTTAAACCTCCTTACGACCGTAAAATTAATATAGCCATTATTATGAAAGGGTCTAATATCATTTATCGTTATTTTTTTTATTTGATTTAATATATTGAACATTCGTTTAGATGATATGTCTTTTTCCATTAAACCATAGCTTGATAATTCCACCAAAATGATATTCCCTTTTGTATCTATTGATAAAATGACAAATATTAAACGATGATTTTTATATAATCTTTTTTTTTCTTTGTTTGATATCTCTTTATCAATAATATCTAAAATGCGTTTGACATACATTTTCTCTGAGTTGTGAGGATGACACGGGGACAGGTGAGTGACATCTGAAGCCTGACGGAAGAAGAGATCGACTTCATCATCCGCTCGGTCTGCCGCTTCGCTCGTCGAAGAACTACGTAATTGGTGACAGGTAGTTGAATGAAACTGATTGCGGGTTTCGTTCAACTACCTGTCTTCATGTTCTTTGTTAAATTGCACTAAAGTAGTGCAGAAATCATATCAAAATTGCACTATTGTAGTGCAATTTTGATATAGGAGGGACGATGGACAAATCTTCAATCGTTATTCCATTTTTACATTAATACATCAACCCGAAGGCCCAAAGGGGGATAATGTTGCCTGAGCCGAATTCAATATCGTCTTTCACAATATAGCCTTCTTTGGCAGTGGTTATTTGTTTCTTACCCTTATTCTTTCCGCCTACCTCAAATGTCTTTCCGTCTATCTCAAAGTCGCTGATGCGTGAACTGATGACATCTGAAACGATACGCATCTGGTTGTAGAAGAATGTTTCGCGGATGTTGCCAATATCAGTGGTCGGTCCTCCTAATAGGTATGCGATGTTAGGGTTGTCTAGATATACTTTCTCGACTTTTCCAATTCCTCTGATGCCACCAGTGTCATCACGCAGCTGGCCAATCATGCCAGCCTGCTCTATATAAAGGAAATAGTCTGGTAATATATTTCGGCTCACACCAACTACTGTCGATAATGAATCCATGACTGGTTTGAAAGGCACACTTTGGGCAATAACAGATAAAAGTTTCTTCAGCTTTCTACCTGTAGAGGCAGTCATGTTGGCAAATTGCGGTATGTCAACCTCCATCGTTTGGTTGATAACTTGACGAAGTTTCAACTCAAAGTCTGAATCACTGGAGAAGGGATAATAACCCCTCTTCAGATAGTCGCGGAACAATGGCAGCGGATGATTGACATCGGCTACAACTGCCTTCAACGCCAAGACGTCTTCTAATGTATAAATAGAAGCGTCTATGTTGTGAAACAGTTTAAGATACTCTCTGAACGATAGGCCTTGCATCATAAAGATTGGTGCTCTGCGGCTTAAGTCAGAAAAGCCTTTATATATATCGAGTACCGATGAACCTGTGAAGCCGATCTTTACATCTGGATGTGAATCGTATATCTGTTTTAACTCGCGCGACCAGTTTTCATACTTATGTATCTCGTCTATAAATATTTGCTCGCCACCTTCTTTAATAAACTCATCCACAGTGTCAACGAGATTGTGTGATGAAAAATATAAGTGGTCTGCACTTATATACAGTATGTTTCTTGAATTCCTGTGCTCCTTGATATACTGCAGAATCATTGTGGATTTACCTATACCACGTGGTCCAACAAGTCCAAACATCCTCGAATCCCAGCTAATTTGGTCAAACATATAGCGGTGAAAGGTTGAAGTGGTTTGCTTCAACTGGCCTTCCATAAATTCAATGAGCGTGATGTCCATAAACGTTATTTCTTTATTATTTGACTGCAAATATAGTATAATTGCACTAAAGTAGTGCAGAAATCATATAAAAATTGCACTATTGTAGTGCAATTTTAACAAATTAAGGTGCTCTTATATGCATATTTACTCGCTACGAATAATAATTATTCTGGAATTGTAAAACTATAGCAGATCCCTATTTTTTTAGATAAAATGTAAACAGTTTATGTTATTTTTACTATCTTTGCGTCATAATATATAAAGAACGGCAATATGAGTAAGTATCAGATTCCATTTCTAACTGCATGTATACAGGCTTTCGGACAGCGTTTTTCTATGACACGACAAGCTGCTTTCCGCTATCTGCATGAGCATAAGGGATTAGCATTCCTTATTGAATTCTATGATGTAGAACACCTGCAGTCAATGGATGAGACAATTGATGACGTACTTATCATCTGCCAAAAGAACGGAGGGATACTGGCATGATACTTTATCACGGGATCGTGCATTAGGCTATCTTAATAAAATTAAAGTAGAAAACGTATGACAGAACCTACTCATCATCAAACGGCGACCTATTTAATCAATTATGTTCTTAGTGAATTGGTTAAGTATGTTATAGAGGACACTGGATGCTCTGTAGAAGAGGCAATGGAGCGTGTTTACAATTCTAATCTGATGCCCGTTATCCAGGATGAAGAAGGTGAACTCTATGTGAATGGCCCGGCATATATCTACGAACTGATGTGCGATAAAAGCAAATAAAGCGCAATTGCACGTTTCTATATAGTAAAGCCCCGCACTGTGATAGACTCCAGTGCGGGGCTTTTGGTGTTATAACACGCGCTCTGTTTTGTTAGCGCTCTTCCAGTCTGGTATCGAAATAGACTGTCAGGGTGGGGGTGTAGGTGTTGGCCAGGCTGATGACCAGCTGACCCTTGTCACCCTTCCAGACAGCCTCTTTGCGATCCTCGCCCTTGCTCTTGTAGTCGGGCATGCCGTAGAGCTCAGCATATTGGTCGCGCTTCTGTTGCCACAGCTGGCGGGTGCTGTCGTTGGTGGTGGCACTGAAGGTTTCCTGAATTACCAGGATGGTGTCGTTGTTGTTCTGGATAGACAGGTTGTAGGCCTTAGAGTCGGGCTTCACCAGGCTGATGACCACACCATCGGTGTTGGCTGTGTCGATGACCAGGCCGCGGGCTTTCAGGGAATCTACAAACTGAGAGGTGGGCATGTCGAGCGGCAGACCTTCGTAGGCCATATATTCTCGTTCGCCACAGGCACAGAGCATCAGCAGTGCTGCGCCAGCAAAAAGTAGTTTTTTCATTTCGTGGGTTACTTATTTGTGTTTTAGAATAATTAGTCGTCGAGAGAGTAGGTGATGGTGGTCACCACGCGCAGCTTCTTGATGTAGGGCGTGTTCTGGTCGCGGTCTTCAATTTCGAACTGTCCCTGTCCAGCGGTCTGGATATGGCCCAGCTCAGCATCGCTGGCCTCGGCAAACTGCTCGGCCGTCTTCTGGGCGTTCTTGATAGCCTCGGCCATCATCTCGGGTTTCATCTGCTGGAATGAAGCATACTCGTAGTTGGGGTAGCTGCTGTCTATGGCCACGCCCTGCTTCAGCAGTTCGCCCTGCTTGTAGATGGTCTGGTTCACCTCCTTCACCTTGTTGGTGGCCACGGTGACGGTGGTGTTGATGATATAGCGGAAGTTCTTTTGGTTGTCGCCCCATTCGCGTGCTTCCAGGTCGGTCACGGTAGGTGCGTTGACAGTAATCTCTTGCTCGCTGATGCCGTTGGCCTTGAGGAAAGCCTTGATCTTGTCGGTCTGCACATTGATGCGCTCATAGAGGGCAGGCAGGTCGTTGCCCGTTTCCTTGGTCGAGATGCTCCACGTTACCTTGTCGGCATTCACCTCTCGTTCGGCCAGTCCTTTCACGGTCACCTTGCGGTCTTTGTTGGCAAACGTGTTAATGCCAGACTTGATGCACAATCCCAGCACGATGATACCTACAGCCAGGATAAGAGATTCTTTAATTCTGTTCATAGTTAGTTGTATTAAAAAATTGCTTGCAAATTAACGAAACAATTCGCAAACTTGCAAGCAATTTCTATTAAAAGTGTTTAAATGTGTGCCTTTTCGGCTCCTGACACATTATTTATGCATAAACTTATAGGTCTGTCCGTTGGCACGGCGCAACACGTTCAGGCCAGCTACGGGGCTATTGACCTTCATGCCCAGGCTGTTGTAGATGGTGTCTTGTGCAGAGACAGCTGCATGGGGCGCAGTGATGCCGGCAGGCGATGAGTTGGTGTTGATCATCTTCTCGTTGGCAGCCTTGACACGGTCCTCGACAACCTTAATCACCGCACGGTCGTAAGTCATCAGTCCGTTGACCTCGGTCTCTACGTCGGTGGTCTGTGTATAGACAGCAGCTGCAAAGCAGGTCTTGTTGTCCTCGTACGTGATGCCTTGACCCAGACGGGTGACGATGTCGGCATAGTGCTCGTAGCGGCTGGTCACACCCTCGACGCTTCCGTTGTCATTATAGGTGGTGGCAAACTTCTCGTACCAGCGGTGGCCCTCAACGTTGAGGCCCAGACCACCGTATTCGCCCAGCACCAGTGGCTTCTCGGGATCGCAGAAGTTGATGTAGGGATCCACGTAGCAGTGGAGGTCAACCATGTCGCCGGCACCCTTGTGGTGGTTACCACCAGAGGCGGGGTTGATGACACGGGTAGGATCCAGCTCGCGGGTGTAGTCGCAGATGGCCTTGGTCTTGAACTGACCCCAGCTCTCGTTGAAGGGGGTCCACACCACGATAGAGGGACTGTTGTAGCACTGGTCGATGATGCTCTTCCACTCGTTCTTATAGGTGCTCTCTACAGCGTTAGATACTGTGCCGTCGCCCTCGTACCACTCGCGGTCAATCCAGCGCTCGTTGCTGCCGAAGGTAGAGGGCATGTCCTGCCATACCATCAGACCGAGGCGGTCGCAGTGGTAGTACCAGCGGGCTGGCTCTACCTTCATGTGCTTACGAATCATGTTGAAGCCCCATTCCTTGGTCTTCTTGATGTCGTAAACCAGGGCTTCGTCGGTGGGAGCGGTGAAGATGCCGTCGGGCCAGTAGCCTTGATCCAGGGGACCGAGGTGGAACAGGGGCTCGTTGTTGAGCATCAGGCGCCAGTAGCCGTTCTCGTCCTTACCATAAGAGATCTTGCGCAGGGCTGCATAGCTCTTCACGCGGTCCACCTCCTGACCGTTGCTCAGGTAGATGACCTCCAGGTCGTAGAGGTTGGGGTGGTAGGGTGTCCACAGCTTGCACGACTGTGCGTCCAACTGGCAGCTCACCTTCTGAGATGCATTTGCTGTCTGCTCGCTGATGACGGTGTCGCCCTTCTTCAGCAGCACTTTCACCTGGTCGCTCTCGGTGGGTCTGTCCAGGGTGATGCTCAGGTCAAAGCGGCTGTTGTCCACATCGGGCGTGATGCGTATGTTATAGATGTTCTTTGAGTTGACGGGCTCCAGCCACACGGTCTGCCAGATACCTGAGCAGGGGGTGTACCAGATGGTGGTAGATTCGCTGTTGATGCGCTGCTTGCCCACGGGCTGGTTGCTGATGTCGGTGGGGTCGAGCACTTTCACCACGAGGGTGTTGGCACCTTCTTTCAGATAATTGGTGATGTCGTACGAGAAGTTGGTGAAACCACCCTTGTGTGTGCCGATGCGCCTACCGTTCAGATAGACGGTGGCGTTGTAATCCACAGCGCCGAAGTTCAGACGGATGTTCTTGCCATTCCATCCGGCAGGGATGGTGAACTCGCGCTTGTACCAGAGGGCCTCGTCGGCATCCAGCTGGCGCTTCACGCCCGAGAGACTTGATTCAATGGGGTAGGGCACCAGAATCTTGCCGTCGAAGTCGGCGGGCTGAGAGGCGTTGGTCTTGGTGATGGCGTAATCCCACAGACCATTCAGGTTCTGCCAGTCCTTGCGCTCGAACTGAGGACGAGGATATTCGGGCAGGGGATTGGCGGCATTCACATCCTTGGTGAAGACAGACTGCAGACCGCCTTCAACGGGCTTCCATTCGCCTTGTGCAGCTGGCTTGGGGGCAATCTTGTCCATGAGCACCTTCATCCAGTGACCACCAATCACTGAGCGAGCGCGGAAACCGCGGGCAGAACCATTGCCGTTGGTCCAGTACCAGTCGCTGAGTGGCCAGCGGGTTGGTGTCTCGTTGGCATACTTATAGACACGGTCGGCAAATTGCAGGAAGGTCTCTGTATCGGGAGCCATGGGCGCTGCCCACATCACCCAGTCGCTCTTGGTGTAAGCCTCGCGACTGTCAAGTGGCAGACCGTAGGTGTTCTGCTTGGTCAGGTAGTACTTGATTTCGCGGCGCATCACGTCGGGCGAGAACATGTTCAGGCCCCACAGCTTGTCCCATACCAGGTTATACTTGATGCTCCAGGTGTTGCCACGGTCGAAGGCCAACTTATAGTGGTCGCCATCGCGGGCGTCAACTTCCCAGATCTGTGCCATCTGGCGTGCTTTCTCGGCGTAGGGCTTCCAGTCGCTCTCCTTATAACCGGCAAGGCGAGCTATCTCTGCATAGGCTGCCACGCCGAAGATGGCCTTCAGCGACAGGTTGGCATTGTGAGCCCAGTGGCCGGCAAAGTCGTCGGTGCACAACTGGTTAGAGGGGTCCTGTCCGTTGTCGCGCAGGTAGTTGGCCCACTGGCGCAGCATGATGATGTCGGCACGGCTGAGCCAGCTGGTGTTGCCATCGATGCGGCAGATAGCTGCCACGAGGGTCAGGATGTTACCGCTCTCCTCAATAGGCATGTTGCCTGCGAAGCCACCACCAGCGTCGGGGCGCGTGATAGAGTAAACCTGTCCGTTGGCATGAGGATAGGTGCCCAGGTCGTGGGCCGCAAAGTTGCTGAAGCCCCAGCGGTTGCTGCGGCAGTAGTCCAGAATAGAACGAATCATGCCCTTCTGAAGGTCTGTGTTGTAGCACAGGAACAGGGGGGCTTCAGGGTAGGTCAGGTCAACGGTGTTGACACAACCGTTAGAGTTGTTCTCTTTTGAGAAATAAAGCAGCTGACCCTTGTTGTCCTGGAACAGCTTATGAGCAGCCAGCACGTGGCGATAAGAACCAGACAGCAACTCGGCGTATTTCACGTTGCCGGCAGCCAGACCGTCGTCGTAGATGGTCTTGTCTTGAGCCTTACAACGGTCCATGATGCTACGATAGTTCTGGTTCATCTCCTCGAAAGCCTGGAAGATGGTCTTGCCATCGCGGGCCCAGTAGCCGGGATAGTCCACATCCATGTAGCGCATGTCCTTGATTTCGTCGTAGCCAATCATCATATAGCTGCTGGCAGTCTTGACATTGCCCAGGTCTTTCATGTAGGCCAGTGCAGGCATAGAAGCGGGATCTGTGCTTTTCTGAGTGCCGCTGTAGGGCAACAGCTTACCGTTCTGAATGAAGTTATTCTCCATGTTCAGACCATCGGCAACGCTGACCTGACCATTGATGGCGGGGATATACAGATAGCCCCAGTCGATGGTGATGAGGTCGCCAACGCGTCCGAGAATCTTCTGTGCCACAGAGCCAGACTTGATATACTGGATGCCATTCTCGGTGACAATGCTTGAGGTGGTCTCCTGACTGCTCTCGTTCACGGTGAGTTGTGGCGAGGTGGCAAAGTAGAACTGCACATCGTGGGTGTTGCCATCGGTGGCGCGCACCTGATAGCTCAGGTAGTTGACAGGAACGGAAATCAGGTCGAGGTCGTCCATCACCATAGGTGCGGTGAAGACCAGGTCGAGCTCCACGGGGCCGCAGGTGAAGGTGTAGTAGGTACTGGTGGCCAGCACGTCGCAGCGCTTCTGGGTGGCTTTGATGGTGGCCTCGTTGGTTTTCTTCACGTTCTCAAACAGACCGAAGTCGATATAGGCACCGCCCTTGGTGTTATGACAGTGGGCGGCAATGATGTTGTCGCCCTCGTGCAGCAGGGCTTGCTCGGTGGCAGTCAACTTGTGAAGCTCGCCTTGAATCCAGGTCTCGCCAGTCTGTACTACGCGTGTACCATTTATATATAATTCAAAGATGTCGTCGTGAGAGAACTGAACCCAGAGCTCTTTCTGCAGATCGTCTGCCGTGAGCGACACCGTGCGACGCACGTAGATGTCGGAGTTCTCGCTGGTCCAGTTGTTGCGCACATGGGGATATTCGCCGGGCGTGCCCCATGCCGACTCCTGTGTCTTCCAACTGGCGTCGTCGAAAGAGGCTGCGGTCCATGCCGTACCACTTTGCGTCTCGTAAGATACTTTACCTGTCCAGCCCTTGTCGGCTTTGGTCATCGGCGCAATGGCCGACAGCACATATTCGCGCTGCTTACCCATGAAGCGATAGGCCTTGCCGTCCACACGCAGAATACCATCCATGGCCTTCTCGGCATCGCTCCAGTGACGGGTGGTGCCATCGTTCAGGCGGTCGAAGGGTGACCAGAACGAGAAGTAGGGGTCGTTGGTGAAGAGAGGAACAGAGGGCAGACGCAACGCTGTTTCCTGATACGGCACAAAGTCGTCGGCCGTTTGTGAATGGGCCGATATGGCTGTCAACAACAGGCAGGTTGCGGCCAATGCGGTTTTTAGTTTAATCATATCCTGAAGGTTTTTATTGTTAGTTAATAAAAAATTGTTTCATCGCTTTACCAATAGCTTTTGGCCTTTTCGAATGTAAAGACCGCTTGGCAGTGTGTTCACGCTGCTGCTGATGACTTTGCCATCCAAGGTATATACCTTGTTGTCAGGCTGTCGCTTGAACGTCGTATTTTGGATGGTTAAAGCCTGTGACTTGCGGTACTGCCATACAGCCAGCATGGCATATTCGGCAGCAAACGAAGCCTGGTGGAAACCTTTGGTCTTGTAGCTGTCGCTCCAACCGCTCAGCAGATTGATGGGGAGCATATTTTGGCGGTTGAAGTGCTCGAAAGCATAGTCCAGGTTGTTTTGGAAACTTTCCAAAGAGCGGTTTGAGTAGGTACTCGGTTCCGTCTGGTCTGCATCGACAAATGCGCGCATCAGCACATTGTCGAACCAAGCATTGAAGCCCTGGAGGGCATTGGCATCGGTAGGCCACTCGTAGTAGGTCTTTCCGCTGATGCGCCTGGGATGTGCAAAGTTCTGGAAACTCTTCTTGGTCAGATCGCTTATGTCGTTGCTATACTCTTCGGCACTGGTGGTGTGTAGCAGTTCTACAGCGCCAGCCAGCATGGTGCCGGTGTTATAGGTATAGGCATTGCCAACATGGGTGCCGTTGTCCACGTGGGCACGACGCCTCTTTAAACCGCTGTCCACGTACTGCAGTTCGCCGACGGCTGCACCGAGCATGTCCCAGTAAACGCCAGTATCCTCGTTGAGCAGGTATTTCTTCTGCCAAGCATAAATCTTCTTGGCAAAATCTAGATAGAGGTCGGAACGCTTCACCAAAGCGGTGACCAGTGCATTGTCCGTATCGCGATAGTAATATTCACAGTCGGCCTTCTCATCGGGTGTGGCATAGATGCGGTGCAGCCATACCAGAGGCTGGATGATAGGACCGTTAGAGCAGGCGTGCTTAGAGTTGTAGCCAGGGCCCCATGTGATGCCGCCGTACTCCTCGCCATTGGCGTCGCGCCAGCAGTCCCATCCGTCGATGACGTAGTCGGCGAGGTGGGTGGCCTCTTCCAGATAGCTCTGCTTACCAGTCAGTTGATAGGCGCGAATCAGTTCGCGGGCAATCCACATCTGGTCATCGTAAACGTTGTACTTTAGGTTGTCGCCGGTCACGTTGGCCAGATTACGCTCGCTGGCACGAGGAACGGCATAGACGCTCCATTTGCGGCGGCTGGCATAAGAGAATAGAATATAGGTACCTTTATAATATGCCAGATTGTCGATGAGCATGTCAAGCTGGTTGGCATACTTGTCGAAATGCTCTGTATAAAGTTCGGGCTCGACATCTTTCAAGGTCTTCAACGCTTCGAGCACAGAGCAGTGCGCCTCGATGGCTGCCGTGTATGGCCATACATCAGAAGGACCGCTAACCTCGTCGCTCTCAGTGTCGCAGACGTCTGCCATATACTTATTGGTGTCGGAGCCACGGAACGAGCGCTCCATGGTGGCATCGAGAATCAGCATCGCACGCTTCAAGTTCTGCACAGCCATTTCAGACTGTGCTAAACTTGATGCGTTGATGCCTAACGTAAGTAGGAGTAATGCAATTATCTTATTCACTTTGTGTTGTTCTTAGAGAACGAATAGGGGGCAGCTTCCTCGTTGACGCCGCGCTGGCGGTTGGGCGTGGTCTGCATGGTGTATTCGATGCGTCCGCCCTGCAGCAGGTCTTTGTGCTCCAGGTAGTTCTTGTCGTATGCCTGTCCGTTGAAGGTCATACCACCGATGTAGCGCGCCTCGCTGCTGTTGTTGCGAGCCTGAATCTCCAGGGTCTTGTTGCCTGGCAGGTGCAGGGTCATCTTGTCGAAGTAGGGAGTTCCCAGTGCATACTGGTTGGAACCAGGACATACGGGGTAGAAGCCCATGGCCGAGAACACATACCAAGCTGAAGTCTGACCGTTGTCCTCGTCGCCGCAGTAGCCGTCGGGGTCTGCTGTGTAGAGGCGGTCCATGGCCTCGCGAATCCAGTATTGGGTCTTCCAGGGCTGTGATGCCCAGTCGTAGAGATAGATCATGTGCTGAATGGGCTGGTTGCCATGTGCATAGTTACCCATGTTCATGATCTGCATCTCGCGAATCTCGTGGATCACGCCGCCATAGTAGCTGTCGTCGAACAATGGTGGAACGCTGAACACAGAGTCGAGCATCTGGATGAAGTCGTTCGTGCCACCCATCAGGTTGATGAGTCCCTGAGGATCGTGGAACACCGACCAGGTGTAGTGCCAGGCATTACCCTCGGTGAAAGCATCACCCCATTTCAGGGGGTTGAAAGGTGATTGGAAGGTGCCATCGGCATTGCGACCACGCATCAGCTTAGACTCCTTGTCGAACACTTTCTGATAGTTCATGGCATGCTCGCGGAAGGGCTTCAGCTCCTTCTTCGACTTGCCCAATGCCAGACCCAGCTGGTAGATGCACCAGTCGTCGTAGGCGTACTCCAGGGTGCGGGCCACGCTTTCGCGGATACCTGTGTTATAGGGCACGTAGCCCAGCTTGTTATACTGCTCAAATCCCAGACGACCCGTAGAAGATACCTGTGGGTGAACGGCATTGGCACCATGTACTACTGCCTTCCAAAGGGTCTCGATGTCGTAGCCACGCAGACCTTTCAGATAGGCATCGGCCACGATAGAGGCAGAGTTGTTGCCCACCATACAACCGCGATGGCCGGGACTTGCCCACTCGGGCAGGAAGCCACTCTCCAGGTAGGTGTTGACCAGACCTGCCTGCATCTGCTGGTTCATCTCGGGATAAAGAAGGTTCAGCAGGGGGAACAGCGAACGGAATGTGTCCCAGAAACCAGTGTCGGTGAACATATAGCCGGGTTTAACCTCGCCATTGTAGGGGCTGTAGTGCACAATCTCGCCGTTGGCATCCTTCTCAAAGAACATGCGGGGGAAGAGTACGGCACGATACAGACAGCTATAGAACGTGCGCAGGTGGTCGATGTTGTTGTCTTTCACCTCAATACGGCCCAGCACTTCGTTCCAGCGGTTCTTGCCCTGCTGGCAAACGGTCTCAAGCGACTTGCCCTTCACCTCGCCCAGGTTTCTCAGTGCCTGCTCTTCGCTGATGAACGATGAGGCTACACGCAGTGTCACCTGGTCGCCACGCTTGGTCTCGAAACCAACGATGGCACCGGCATGCTGGGTCTCTACCTCGGTCTTGTCGGTCATCTTGCCATTGTCAACGGTCTTCACAAAGGTGAAAGGACGGTCGCACTCAATGACGAAATAGTTCTTGAAGTTGGCAGGCACACCGCCACTGTTCTTGGTGGTGTAACCCATAATCTTGTTGCCCGATACCTTCACGAAAGAACCATTGTCGAAGGCATCGACAACGATGCGTGCTTCGCTGGTCTCGGGATAGGTGAAACGCATCACCACGGCACGTTCCGTGGGTGCCATCTCGGCCGTCACGTCGTGGTCGGCCAGATATACTTTATAATAGTATGGACGAGCCACCTCAGCCTTGTGCGAGAACCACGATGCACGCTCGTTCTCGTTGAACACGGTGCGGGTGGTTGGCATAATAGCAAACTGACCATAGTCGTTGATCCATGGTGAGGGCTGGTGGGTCTGCTTCAGTCCACGAATTTTTTCTGCATCATAGGTGTAAGCCCATCCATCGCCCATCTTTCCTGTCTGGGGCATCCAGAAGTTCATGCCCCAGGGCATGGCGATGGCAGGGTAGGTGTTTCCGGTTGATAGTGAAACCTTTGACTGTGTACCAACGAGGGTACTTACATAATCAACAGGCTCTGCTGCTTGTGCCGACCAGGTGGTCAGGCACAGCAGCAGAACGCTGAAAGAGTGTTTTGAAAAAATGTTTACCATTGTATTGCTTGATCTTCGTCAGGAATTTGAGTATTGATGGTGCGCTGTAAGGTGAGCGTACCACTGACGGTATAAGAGAACTTAGAACCGCTAAGTGATGTGTAGTCATCAAACGAGTAATCGATGTTGTTGATGATGACATTGCGATAGCGCAGATAAGGATAGGTCTGGTCTTCGCTCTCCACCATGCGGTATGAAGCTTCCTTGTTGACCACGAGGTTCATCTCGGGATTGTCTGACCACATCTTAATGGTGCCCGATTTGCCACCGTTGAACTGTGCGTAGATCTTATACTTGCCACGCTGTGGGTTGCTCTCGTCAAAACGACCGGCATAGAAGAACACGGTGTTGTCGTTAACGACGTAGGTGCGCAGCCAGGTCAGACCTGTTGAGTTCTGGTCGCCCTTTACGGCAATCGTCAAGCTGGTAGCACTGTAGTCGCCAGAGTAGTCGTTGAAGGGGAAGATGCGGAGCATAGCCTTCTTGTAGTTCTTACGAGGATTAGGTGTGTAACCATCGCCCTCGGCTACGGTGATAGGGAAGATCCACTTGTCAACCAGGTCAACATTGTTGAAGTCAATCTTGATGTTCAGCAGACCTACGTCCTGACCCTTGGGGATGGTCAGTGTGCTGGGAAATTCACAGTAGGGGTTCATGTCCTTGTAGTACAACTCCTCGCGGGTAGCGAAACGAGCCCAGTTCAGTGCATTCAGCGTGTCAGGGTCGTGCTTGAAGTTTACCACACGGGTGGCATTGTTGTGAGTAGAACCACTGACAATCACGGGCAGCTCGTAGTTAGAGATACCTGAGCCGTACTTTGCCTTACCTTCGCTGTTTTTTCTGGTGAAAGGCACATAGACGGCTGTGATGCCTTGGTCGTTGAGCGGAGCACGGAAGCTGATGTACTGTTCGTACTGCTCGTCTTCCCACTCATCGTTACATGAGGTGGTCACCGTCAGCATAGAAGCTGCGACCATGCCATATATTAAAGACTTAAATATTGTTTTCATAATTCTATAGTTTTCTGTTCTTAGTCATAATACTGCCATCCTGGATTCTGAGTGAGCTTGTAGTTGCGCTTCAACTCAGCCTTGCGAATGGGCCAGAAATACATTTTCTCTGAGAAGGTGGTAGGCAGACTGGTGATGGGCACAATCTTCTGGAAGTCGTCCTTCTGAGCAGCAGTCATCATGATGTTGCAACCATAGATGATCTTAGACTCCTCAACCTGTGCATCCATCCAGCGACGCAGGTCGTAGTAGCGCTTACCTTCACCCATCAGCTCAATCATACGCTCGCGCTTGATCTTGTCGCGGAGCACATCACGATCAGCATACTCTGCAGCTGTGTAATCGGGCACACCGGCACGGATACGTACAGGCTGGATACCACGCTTGATCTCTGCCACGTCACGAGAAATGGTGTACTGCTTTGAGCCATCCCATGAATCGATGGTGTAGCTCTGGGTCAGTTCGTTCAGACACTCAGCATACATCAGCAGGATGTCTGCATAGCGAATGGCTGTCTCATACTTTCTCTGGATATGATTGTAGTCGCCGTTGGTTGAGCGATAGTCGTGTGGGTTCACCCATTTCTTGATACCGATACCGGTACGCAGGTAACGAGTAGAGTTGGTGTAACCGTTGTCGCCACCACGATAGTAGAACACGGCATTGTAGGTACCGCTGGTGGTGTGGCTGGGGTTAGTGTCCCACCACTTAGAACCGTTGAAGGCTACAGATGCATAGAAACGAGGCTCGCGGTTAGCATACTGAAGTGATACGTTGGGAGCCAAGGGAGGATAGTCGCGGTAGTTTCTGGCTGTGGTCCAACCCTGTACGCGCTCAGAACCGTTGCCACCGTTCATCTCGCTGTCCTTACCGGGCACATCGCTACCATCGTTCATGTAGTAGGCGTCCACCATCTTCTGGGTCATGCCGTGGGCATTCCAACCGTTCAGAGAAGAAGGCAACTGGTGAGCAACCAGCGAAGTGATAGAGTTGTTGATATCATCACACATGTTGTAACCACGAGTGAAGATCAGCTCAGGGTTGTCGGCCATACCAACCTCACCGTCGAAGATCTGACGATAGCTCAGGTAGGGGTCGATGTCGGCCCAACCTTCTGGCCAGTTCTTGGTAGAGAAATTGCCGTCTGCAGGGGGATCAATGGTTGCATCGCGGTCGAAGGTGGCAACCGTGTTATAAGGAGCGTGGTAAAGCTCGTAGCCTGCTTCGCACTCCATCAGGTCGCGACAAGCGGCAGCAGCGCGTGCCCATTTAGACTCATCGTACTCCAGGCTGAGCAGATGCTTACCGTCGAAGTTGGTCAGCAACTTGGCAATGTCATCTTTGACAGAAGGATCGTGCTTGCCGTTGTTCAACTGACCGTTGGCCAGAGGGCTGGCAGCATAGACGTATGCCAAAGCGCGAGCAGCGAGACAAGCGCCCTTGGTAGGACGAACGATGTTCAGGGGGTCACGCTTCCAGTACTGAATCTCCTTGGCAGCCTGTTCCATCTCCGTAGCAATATATACGGCGCACTCTTCATAGGTGCTGCGAGGAATAGAAACGGCCTCGTAGTTCTGAGTATAGTCGACACCTTCATCGGGCATGATGGGCACAGGACCATATTTGCGGAGCAACAGCCAGTAGTAGTAAGCACGTGCAAAACGTGCCTGACCCTTGCGGTCGATGCGCTCCTCTTCGGTCATCTGTGGGTTCTTGTCGATGTTGTGGATGAATACTGATGCCTGGAAAATACCTTTATAGGCTTTCTCCCATGCCCAATAACCAGTGTCTTCATCATATTCGCCCAGCTTGAAGGCGTTATAGGTGTGGCGGTACTCGCCATCGTCTCCATACTGTGGGTCACGGTCGCCGTAGTACATGTCGTCAGCAAAACAATGATAGTGACCATTGCCTTTACCGATGACGTCGGCAAGCTCGTTTGTCATGAATGAATAGGCGTAAGCCAGCCATTCTTCCGACTGCTGTCTGCTGGTGAAGACCGTCTCCAGTGTCTTACGGTCCTCAAAATACTTATCCGAATCCAGCTCGTCGGCACAACTTGTCAGTAGCACACTTGCGCTAGCTAATGACATGATACATGTTGCAAATATCTTTTTCATCGTCTTTAATTCTTTCTAAGTCTGTATTAAAGATTAACTTGTACACCCAATGTCACAGCTTTTGTGATGGGATAGTTCTGTCCTGTTGAGCTTGCCATTTCTGGATCCCAAGTCTTGAACTTTGAGAAGGTGAGCAGGTTGGTGGCCTGCAGGAAGAAACGAACCTGGTTCAGGTGAGCTTTGTTGACCAGTGTCTTTGGCAGTGTGTAGCCAAGGTCAACGTTCTTCAGACGCAGGTAGCGACCGTCGCGCAGCCAGAAGCTAGAAGCACGGTTGTTGTTATTGTTATTACCATAGGTCAGACGGGGGTAGTCTGCATTAGGATCCTCGTTGGCAGGGATACCCAGCTGTGCAGCAGTCTGTGCATCTACATAGCGGTTGTCCAGCATACCCTTGAAAATCTGACCGTAGTTGTTGTTGCTGAATGCATAAACACACATACCGTTGATCAGGAAGGTTGACTTGCCGGCGCCCTGGAAGTGCAGGTTGATGTCGAAGTTCTTGTACATCACAGACAGACCGAGACCGTAGATCAGGTTAGGTGTGCGGGTTGCACCGATGGCTACCACGTCACCGTCGTTGATGACACCGTCACCGTTGACGTCTTTATACTTGATATCACCGGGCTGTACCTGACCGAAGTCCTGACGGGGGCTGTTGCGAATATCGTCGTAGTCTTTGAACAGACCTTCTGCAATCAGACCGCGAACCTGGTCAACACGATAGCCACGTGTGTACTGATAGGGATAAACGTTGTTTTCAACGTCGTGGTCGAGGATGGTGTTCTTACTATAGGTGATGTTACCACGTGCAGTCAGACGAACCTCGCCAAAGGTCTCCTCGTACTTGAAGTTACCATCGAAACCTTCAGACTTCACAGCACCAACGTTGGCACGTGGTGAACTCTCAAGACCTGTGCTCCAAGGCAGGTAGTTACGTGCCATGTAGATGCCGGTACGCTTCTCGTGGAAGTAGTCGACGGTCAGAGAGAAACGGTTGTTCCATACCACGATGTCAAGACCGAGGTCGTTCTTCTTAGCAACTTCCCATGTGACGTTGGGAGAGGCTACCTGTGTGTAGTGAATACCATTGACATGGCCGTTGCCCCAGTTCCAACCAGCGTCGGTGTTGCCCAGAGTATAGAGGTAGGGGAAACGCTCGTTGCCCAGGTTGTCGTTACCGACCTTACCATGAGAGAAACGAATCTTCAACATGTTAATCCAAGGACAGGTTCTCTGTACAAGTTTCTCTTCTCCGATGTTCCATGCCAATGACCAGGCGGGGAAGAAACCGAAGCGGTGATTGTCGGCGAAGTTCTCGGAACCGTTGTAACCGAAGTTGAAGTCGGCAAAGTAGCGGTTGTTGTAGTTATAGGTCACCTGACCAGCCAAAGCCATGTTCTTTTTTGCAATACTGTTCTTGATGTCGTCACCGATATTCTGAGTCTGGATGTAAGAGTCCTGCGTGTATTTCAGGTTAGCACCTACGTTGTGTACCTTCGCAAACTTACGGTCCCAGTGCAACAGCAGGTCGATGAACTCACGACGAGAACCGTCGCTGCCTGAGCTCTGCTTCATATCGCTCTGATCGAATACACGGTCGTAGGTGATCTCGCCAGTCTGTGTGTTACGTGGGAATGCCGAGTAGAGGGCAGGAGCCTGCTGGTGGCTGATCCAGTTGCTGTTGTAGGTATCGAAACCGAAACGTCCAGTGAACTTCAGACCAGGAGTGATGAACTTCAGATCCTGTTCCAGAGTGACGTTGCTCTGCAAGTTGTTGCTCCAGTTCTCATTGTAACCAGACTGTGTAGCAGATACCCAAGGGTTGATCATGGCTGAGTTGCCACGACCAATGTTGATCATAGGCATGTAGCCGTTGCTATATACAATAGGAGAGAGAAGGGGGTTGTAACCGAACAACTGTCCCCAGATATCGTCATCGTTTACCCATACGTCCATCTGGTTCTGGCTGTCTTCGATATCTTCTTTCGAACGTGTTCTCAGCATACCTGGGCTGTTACGCTTTGACAGGTCGCCAGAGATACCCAGCTTCAGCAAGGTCGTTGGGGTGATGTCGATATCCACATTCAAACGATAGTTCCAACGCTTGTAGTTGGCATTGGTGTCGTACTTGTCCTTCAGGGTCTTGTCGGTCTTGTACATACCCTCATCGTTAACGAAAGATACAGAAGCATAGTAACGAGAAGTGTTACCACCACCACTCAGGTTGACATTGGCGCGATTGCTCCAAGCGCCATCCTTCAGCAGCAGATCCATCCAGTCTACATTAGGATAGAGGTCGGGGTCGATGCCTGTGCGGATGATGTCGATTTCCTCAGGCTGATAGTAGCGGGGCTGGTTGCGGGTCAGACGAGCCTCGTTTACCAGGTTGGCATAGGTGATACCGTCAACAAACTCAGGTGTCTTGGTACGTGTGTTGTAAGATGTCTCCACCTTACCATTCACCTGAATCTTACCTGCCTTACCGTGCTTGGTGGTGATCAGAATAACACCGTTAGCACCTTTAGAACCGTAGATGGCTGTAGCAGAAGCATCTTTCAATACAGAGAAAGACTCAATATCCTCGATGTTCAAGTCGTTGATGTTGTCGCGCTCGAAGCCATCTACCAGGATATAGGCCTTGGCACCTGCACCGAAGGTAGAGATACCACGAATCCAGAACTCAGAAGTGTTACGTCCAGGCTGACCAGAGGTCTGCATGGCAATGATACCTGGCACATTACCTGCCAGTGTGTTTGAGAGGTTTGATGAGCTGAAGTGCTTCAGATCATCCATGTTCACATTGGTCACAGCACCTGTTACGGTCAGCTTCTTCTGCGTGCCCATACCGGTTACGACAACTTCATCGACAGCGTTGATGCGCTCTTCTACCATTTTTACGTTGATGGTCTTAGTGTCGCCCTTGACCATCACTTCCTTGGTACCGAAACCAATGTATGAGAATACCAGTGTCTGGTACTCCTTTACTTTTATTTTATAGAAACCGTCAATGTCTGTGATGACACCGAGGCCTTTTACATCTTTTACCACTACGTTGGCACCAATCAGTGGCTCACCATCTCCGTCAACCACATGACCAGAAACTTCGATATCCTTTTGTGCCAGAGCACTCATGGAAGTGCAGAGTGATATCAATAGTAATGCAATGTATTTTCTCATAATTGTTAGGTCTACTTATTATTGGTTATCACTATTCTTCGCCTTCCATGGAAATCATGCGGACCTTATGGCCCACGGTGTCCAAAATATAGAAGGTGTTGGTCTCTTCGTTGTAGGCAATACCTGTTGGGTCACGGAAACGAGCAACCTCGCGCAGGTCACCATCCTCGGTACCCCACATGTTGTTGTCGGTGATAGAAGAGGTACCGCGACCAGCAAAGGTACGTACCAGACCTTCTGGTGTCAGATAGCGTACGCAGTGGTTCTGGTTGTCGCAGAAGTAGAAGTCGTAAACATCTTCACGGCCTTCAGCAACATATTCGGGGTTCTTGACGAAGCAGCCCTGGTAAGGACGATTCAAACGTGCATTGGCACCTACACCTTCAACCCAGTCAGCACCGTTCATGTCGCCAGCGAATACATAGGGAGCAGAGAAACATTTTGTTTCTTCGTTGTAGTCAGAACGCAGAATGTAGTGGTGGTTGATGACTACGATATAAGCATATTTACCTGAGGGGTGAATGTCAATCTGGAATTCCCAGCCATTGTCCTGAATGCTGAAAATCTTCTCAAAAGCGCCGTCGGCCAAAGAGGGCTTCCAGGGATCGCCTTCGTAGCCGGGCTGCTGGGTCTCGAAATAACGTTTCATGTCCAGGCGGTAAACCTGACCACTCTCATAACTGTTGAAGTAGAGCTCGCCATTGCGGGGGTGGATTGATGCACCGTTACACTGCTTGTAGGCAGCCAGCACCTGACGAGGAGAACTGTTGTTGAATGAACCATCATAGTTGCGAGTCACAATCCATACGCTGGTTGACTGCTGACCATTGTCGTCGCGGTCGGTAGATACAATCATGTACTTGGCCTTCTCGCCTGTGTAGGGGTCGTCGGCAAAGTCGATGGTGCGCAGACGCTTGTCTTGGAAACAAGCTGCCTTTGACATCACCAGCTGCACGGTCTTCTTGTTCATGTCTAGCATCTGGATGCCAGGACCACCGTTGTCGTAAATAATGTAGAGACGCTCAGGATAGAGGGGGTCCCACTTCATGAACGCATCATCGCGGAAACCAGTAGCCTCTGAGAAGGGAACTTCGATGCCTACAGAACCAGGGTTCCAGGGATCGTCGCCCGACTCGTTGCGAGAACCGGTCAGTGTGCTCAGCACCATCTTGCGCTCGTAGTTGAACTTCTCCGATGCTACAGCGCTCTGGTAGCCGGTTTCATCGTTACCGATGGTCACGTTGATGTCGCCACCATACGCGCCCGTGGGTACAAAACAGTAAATCACTGTAGGTTTCACATTGACAACCACCGCTTTCTTACCACCAATGGTTACTTTCACCAGGGCCGTGTCAACGCCGAAGTTCTCACCAAAGATGAGCATCTTCTGGCTTACACCGCCTTCTTTAGGTGTAAAGTCGGTAATGGTTACAGCCTTTGAACTGTCGAAGGGAGTGCTGACATCCTCATCGTCATCGTTGCATGATACCATGCAAGCGGAAAGGCACAAAAGGAGCATGCCTAATAGGCATTTGCTCCTTGAGTTTAAAATAGTTTTAATCATATTTATTGTTATTTTAGGTTATTGTTCTTGCAACTTGTCGGCCAGAACTTTCATCCAGTAGCCACCAATCACTGAACGAGCTTTGAATCCGGTCATTATACCAGTCTTCGTGTCGTGCCAGTCGCTGATGGGTACGCGGCTTTCTGTTTCGTTGATATATTTGTAGAGAGGATCCACAAACTTCAGGAAGGTCTTCTTGTCCTTGGCCATAGCGGCAGTCCACATAATCCAGTCGCTCTTGGTGTAGTCACGACGTACATCCAGGGGAAGTCCGTACTTGTTCTGCTTGGTGAGGTAGTACTTCATGTCGCGCTCCATAGCTCCGTTGGGGAAGAGGTTCAGGTTCCACAGTTTGTCCCATACCATGTTGTACTTCTGGCTCCAGGTGTCCTTGCGGTCGAAGGCCAGACGGTAGTGGTCGTCCTCGCGAGCATCGCGCTCCCAGATGGTAGCCATCTCCTTGGCACGAGCCATGTACTTGTCAGCAACATCGTTCAGACCCTTCAGGCGAGCCATTTCAGCATATGCAGCTACACCCATGATAGCCTTAACAGAGAGGTTAGCGTTGTGAGCCCAGTGACCAGCGAAGTCGTCGGTGCAGAGCTGGTTAGAAGGATCCTGACCGTTCTCAGAGAGGTAGTCAGCCCAAGTGGTGATGATGTCCCAGTACTTGTTTACGTAACTGGTGTTGCCATCCAGTTTGCAGATCATAGCAGCCAGTGTCAGCATGTTGCCGGCCTCCTCCAGAGGCATGTCGCCACCATATACCTGCTTGTTGGCCTTAGGATACTGACCCAGGTCGTGAGCAGCGAAAGGCTTGGTCCAGCGACCAGTGTAGCTATATTCGAAGATACTGGTCATCATACCCTTCTGCAGTTCGGGGTTGTAGCAGAGGAACAGAGGAGCCTCGGGGTAGGTGAGGTCCACGGTGTTGACACAACCGTTAGAGTTGTTCTCCTTAGAGAAGAAGAGCAGGTTGCCCTCGTCGTCGCGGAACAGCTTGTGAGCGGCAATCACGTGACGGTAAGAACCAGAGAGGATTTCAGCATACTGCTTGTTACCAGCCTTCATACCGTCGTCGTAGATCTGCTTGTCCAGCTGACGGCAGCGCTTCATGATACCGCTGTACTCGCGGTTCAGGCGATCGATCATGTCGAAGATAGTCACGCTACCCTCGTGAGCCCAGTAGCCCTTGTAGCGCTTGTAGAAGTATTCGATGTCCCAAATCTCGTCGTAACCCATGATAGCATAGCTAGAAGCCTGCTTGGTGGTGCCGAAGTTGTGGCAGTAAGCCAGTGAGGGCATCTCGTTCTCGTTCTGTGCAGTTACGTTCTGCTGGCTTGCGGGCATGTTACCTTTCTTCACGAAGCTGCTCTTCAGAGCATTCTCGCTGGCGATGGCTACATCACCATTGATTGCGGGCAGGTAGAAGTAACCCCAGTCGATGCAGATACCGTCGCCGGTCTTAGCCAGGATGGGCTGCTCGATGGTACCGGTGCAAGCATACTTGGTGCCTTTCTTCTCGATGATAGAAGAGATGGTGGGCTGGTCGCCCTTGTTCACTGCCATCAGAGGAGAAGCGGTGAGCATCAGCTGTACGTTGTGAGCCTGACCGTCGGTAGAACGAACCTGATATGAGATGTAGTTGGCGGGAGCCGACAGCAAGTCATAGTCGTCGATCAGCATAGGTGCGGTGAACACCAGGTCGAGTTCCACGGGACCGCAGGTGAAGGTATAATATGAAGAGGTAGCCAGTACGTCAACAGACTTCTGAGTAGCCTGCTTGATGCCGTAGGCGTCAGCCTTCTTAATCTTGAAGATACCGAAGTCGGTGTAGGCACCGCCAGTGGTGTTGTGACAGTGAGCAGCGATGATGTTCTTGCCGGGCTTCAGCAGCTTCTTCAGCTTGCTGTCCAGCTTCAGGGTGACACCCTCGCGCCAGATCTCACCAGTGCTGGCAACCTTTGTGCCGTTGATGTAGATCTCGAAAACGTCGTCGTGAGAGTAGATCAGCGCCAGGTCCTCGTTCAGGTCCTTGGCGTCGATGTTGATGGTGCGACGCACGTAGAGGTCGCTATTCTCGTTGCTCCAACGTGTGCGAACGTTGCTGAGGTCTTCAGAACCGAAAGCGGCCTTACCCTCTGCCCATTTGCTGTCGTTGAAGTTGTTCTCCTGCCATCCTTCGGCCTGCTTCTCGCGTGAGTAGCGAGCTGTCCATGCCTCTTCGTTGGCCATGGGGATAATGGTTTCGTAGCGATCACGGTCTGCACCCATGAAGCAGTATGTCTGACCATCCACGCGGAGGAAACCCTGCATGGGCTTCTCGTCGTTGGTCCAGTGACGGGTTGTTCCTTCGTTCAGCTCGTTGTAGGGTGACCATACTGAGAAGTAGGGGTCAGACACGATGAGGGGAACTGAAGGCAGACGGAGGTCTGTCGGTTGATAGGGCTTGAATGTGTCCTGGCTCTGCGCTTTTGTCGCCAGCGCGCCGAGGATCATCGCGCCAAAAAGAAATGCTTTTTTCATACGTTTTTTATACTATAATAAGTTTTAAGTTATTAACAACTTTGCTAGGTTTATCCTTAAACAATCTTTTCCTTAAAGAGACCAACGCCTTTTGAATCTCGAAAAACTAAAACTACTAACTACAAATAATTACTAACTATTTTTTATCTTGAATCGTAGCATCACTGCTATTCGTTCGTTTTCACGATGCAAAGTAAGCTATATTTTCCCAAATTTATGGATAATAGCTATTCAAAACACGAAAAAAATCGTTCACCATTGCCCTAAAATGCTAAATATCAAGAGTTCTGACTAGATTTTTTTGTTTGTTTGAAATTCTTGTTGTATCTTTGCCGAGCAATAAAAACGGATTATAACGCATGAAAGCTATATACTCTTTGATTGGTGTCCTGTGTTTACTAGGCACCTTGATTGGATGTAAGCAGTCAGAGAACCTTGACAATGGAAGTTCCAAATTGGTCTTCTCTGCCGGCTACTATCCTCAGGTTGCCGTTGCGGATCATCATTATTATTATACCATGCAGATTCCTTCTGCAGACAGTATCATCCTGTGGAAGTCTGACAGTCCCGAGACGCTGGCCCAGGGTGAGCGTCAGTGTGTGTGGCATGCCGACTCGATGCAGCACATCTGGTCGCCCGAGATACACCATATTAATAATAAATGGTATATATATTTTGAGGCCGACGGCGGTAACACCGACTATCACCAGCTCTATGTGCTGGAAAACAGTGCTGCCGACCCCATGAAGGGCAAGTTCGAGCTGAAGGGTGCCATCGTGACCAACGAAGAGTGGAACTTCGGCTTGCACCCCACCTCGGTGATGGTGCGCGGCCAGCAGTATCTGCTGTGGTCGGGCTGGCCCCACCGCCGCAAGGAGACCGAGACCCAGTGCATCTACATGGCACGCATGGAGAACCCCTGGACGCTGAGCTCAGAGCGTGTGATGCTTTCTGAACCCGAGTATGAGTGGGAGCGCCAGTGGATCAATCCCGATGGCCTGCGGTCCAACTATCCCATCTATGTGAACGAGAATCCCGAAGCCTTTGTCACCCCCGATGGCCGCTATATCTGCGTGTGCTATTCGGCCAGCGGCATCTGGACGGTCTATCACTCGCTGGGCATGCTTTATGCCCGCACCGATGCCGATCTGCTCGACCCTGCTTCGTGGACCAAGATGGAGGAACCTCTGTTTTGTTCGCAGAAGGACACCTGTCTTTATTGGCAGTCCTCTGATATCTGTGTGTTCCCCTCAGACGATGGAAAGACCAACTACATGCTTTATGAGAGCCGTTGGTGTGACTCCAACCGTCATGACCATCGTGACGTACGTCTGAAGACCCTGATGTTCAATGAAGAAGGACTGCCCGAGTTCGGACAGCCCTAATTCAGCGGACATTTTTTCTTTTCCCTTATTCCTTTGCAGTCACCGTGTTGCGAATCTCGCTGATCACAACACCCGGATCCATCATGCTGACGCGCAGTTTGATGGTCTTTGCTTCCTTGCTATCAAGTGTTACCGTGGCATCGTTGTAGCCCTGGGCTACGGTGGTGTGCCACTTGTCTTTCATCGCGATGGTCTTCAGCGACTGGATGTTGGTCATGGCCCCGTCGGTAGATAGGGCTATGCGCAGGTCGTAGTCGGTGTTGATGGGGAAGTTAGACAGACAGCGCACCTCGATGGTGTTGCGTCCTGCCTTCACCGGTATCTCATAGTCGGCATAGGGCGCCTGCGCCACCTCTGTGTCCTTATAGGCCTTCATGTCGAGGGGCCACACAGTGATGCTGGCCTCGTTGATGCCCACACCTTCCAGTGTCTTCACCGCGGGACTTGCCGCAATGTAGCGGGTGGCAGGGATAATCACTACCTCGTCTTTTGTCAGCGTGCCCTTGTTTTTGCTGATATTATCTGCCGTAGCCGTAGCAGGCATGTCAAACTGCTTCTGGTTGCGTGGCTTGCAGTTCATCATGCCTTTCCATTTGCCGCCGGCGATGTCGTTGTTGTACTTGTCGGTCAGCGCCAGGATGGTGTTGTAGGCACGATGCGCCTCGTCTGCATATTTCAGTGCCAGCTCCTTCTGTCCCAACTTGGCCATTTGCAGGCTTTGTGCGGCACGGAAAGTCTTGACGTTCATCTGCCAGGCGCCCTTCACCGGATATTCGATGAGCTGATAGAAGGCATCCTGCAGTTCGGCGGGAATCTGTGGCTTCAGGTTGTCCACCTGCTGAGCCAGCATCGCATAACTGCTGATGCGGCGCTCCATGTCGTCGTCCGAGTACTTAATCATGTGCACATGTTCGGGCTTACCGCCTGCTGCCAGATGGTAGTAGGCCTTTTTGATGGCAGCAATCTGGTCGGCATAGGCAGCTCCAAAGGTGCGCTCGGCCCAGGCGCGATTATAGCCGATGGCCTTCTCGGGTGTCCATTGATTGATGTCCCAAGCCAGGTCCATGCAGAACTCCAGTTCCATCTCGGCAGGCTTGATGTCGCCCACGTTGATCACCCACAGTGTGCGGATGCCCTGGTCGTAGGCGCGCGACAGCTCATAGCTCATCAGCGAGGGCGAGTGGGAGGCAATCCACAGATAGTCGGCAGGTGTGCCCCAGTAGGATACGTGGTAATACACGCCATTACCGCCCGAGCGGGCCTGTTCGGCAGGTTTGGGCAACTGGCGGATGTAGCCGTGGTTGTCGTCCACCCAACAGAGGGTCACATCCTCAGGCACCTGCAAACCGGCGTTGTAGGCGTCGAGCACCTCCTTATAAGGAATAAAGAGCTGTGGCACCTTGGTCACGTCGTCGAAGTATTTTGCCAGCAGGTCGCGCTGATAACCGATGATGTCGGTGAGTCCGCGCACCTTGTCCTCTGTAGAGGGATAGCCCGAGATGCCCCAGTCGTGCACACCGCGCATGCCCAGGGTGTACATGCCATCGTAGTCGGCACTCTCGGCCACGCGCTCCTCCCAATACTGCTGTATCTTCTTGGTGTTTGTTACGTAGTTCCAGTCCTCGTTGTTGCCGTTCCAGGGGGCATGACGCCACTCCCACTCGTTGTCGCGCAACATCTGTTCGCAGTGGCTGGAGCCAAGCATGATGTCGTACTTGCGCGCCACGGGCAGGTTGTCCTTGTTGGCCCAGAAGGCTTCCGAACACAGGTGCATGGCGGGCCACAGCGTGTTGGCACGCAGGCGCAACAGCAGTTCCATGACGCGGGCATAGGTGTTAGGACCAATGTTGTTGTACTTCTTGTCGATGCCCTTGGCGGCCCAGGGAAACAGGGCGAAGTCTTCGTCGTTGATGAAGATGCCGCGATACTTCACCGAGGGCTCTTTCGACACCGTCTTCTCGCCGTTGACGTAGAGGGCTGCTTTCTTCGCGGGTGCCACGTCGGCCCACCACACATAGGGCGACACGCCCATCTGGCGCGAGAGTTCAAACAGACCGTAGGCGGTGCCACGAGGGGTGGAACCAGCCACCACGAGTGCCTGTGGGTGCTTGGTCATCTGAATGGTGAAGACCTCCCACTTACCACAGATGTCGCTCACGTCGATCTTGCCTTCGCTCACCAGTTGGTCGATGAAGGCCGACTGGCCCACCGTGCCGGCAATGATAGGCAGGGCAGCCTGCGTCAGGGTGTTGGTCACATCGGGGCGCTTGCCGCTGACCAACTCCATGTCGTTGGCCAAGCAGTGGGCTACGGTCTTGACGACCTCAGCATCGTTGTCGGCCACGGCAATGCTAGTCTTGAACATGTCGTTGACCAGTGTCATGCTTCCGGCCGAGGGTTGTTCGCAGATGCTGATGCTTTGTTGGGCACTCATGGACATGGGGGCCAGCGTCAGCAGTGCGAAAAGAATAGTTTTTGTTCTCATTTGTTAGGTTTTTTTGTCATATTGTGTTTTATCTCTTAAACACCTTCTTCGTGCTACCGTCCTGTTGCTTCTTGATGTTCAGTCCCTTTTGCATGTGTTTCAGGGGCTGTCCGGCAGCATTATACAGCTGTTCGGGCTGGTTCGTGTCTGGCTGTAGCACATCGTCGATGCTGTTGGCAGTGCCAGTCAGCGCCAATGCCATGCGTGTCGTGTTCTCCATGAGCGACACACCGCTGGCCATAGCACCCATCGAGGGTGTCGTCTCTTCATTGAATGCCTCGCCCCAGTAGTAGCTGCAGAAAGTCTTGGGGTAGGCCTCGAGGTTGAGGTTGCTCCACAGCGCGTTGGCATTCTTCTGCAGGAAGTTGACAATGGGTCTCTTGTAGGTGGCGCTCATTGATTCGTCGAGTACGAAATTAACGAGATACGGAATCAGTACTGCTTTGAAAATGCTTTGGTCCATGCTGTTACCCTCGTCGCGCAGCAGTCCCTGGTAGGTGCAACGGGTGCTGCTAATGGCGTAGTAAAGCACCTTTGAGGCCATATTCTTATATTCTGTTTGACCCGTGAAATGATAGAGGTAGCGAGCTGCTTCGCCGAAAGTACCCTGAGTGTAGGTGAGGGGCGGCTCTTCTACACGTCCATCGTTGTTCAGCTTACTCATCTCGTTGGCCTGATAGGCATAGATATTCTTGGCAGCCTCCAGGTATGTACTCTCGTTATAGCGCTCGTAGAGCTTGGATGCCACCAAACTGCCGGGCGCATTGGTGCAGGCATTGGGGCCGGAGCCGTCGTCTTTCCAGGGCAAACTGAAGTAGCCGTCGTTCCACGAACCGCGTGGCAGGATATACTCGTCGAAAATGGTGCGGGCGGTGTCGGCATAGGTGTCGTCTTCAAGTGCCTCGCTGATGTGAATCAGTGTCAGGCAGATCCAGCACATATCGTCGGTAAACGTGTTGTAGAAGCCCGTGGCGTCACCTGGTTTGGAGTACCAGTTGTTAGCGTGGCTGTTATACCAGCGTTGCATGGTCTGCTTGTAGAACCTGGCCCTGGTGACATCGGTGTCCTTGATGCGCTGGTAGGCGTAGATGATGGGATCCAAAGCATGAGCCTGCTGCCAGTAGAGGGTAGCAGATTCGTTTCTGGCATTGGGGTTGCTGGTCGGAATCGCATAGAAGATACCGGAAGCCCTATTCAGAAATTGTCCTGTAAACGTGTTGAGCAGAGAGTCCGAACGTCCGGAGTAGTCTCGCTCAATCAGTTTTGCCAGTGTGTTTGTTTGCGCGTTTAGTGAAACTAATGCTGTCGAAAGAAATGCAATAGCTAAAAAAGCTTTTTTCATTATAAATATTTGGTTTTATTATAGTCATTATTACATTACAGGTACCACTGTATCTGAGTGCAAAGATACAAAGATAAAATCAATTATAGCCATAATTTCCTGATTTTTAGCTTTCGTCAATGGATTTATAAAAATTATCAGTTATCATCCCACTACTATATCATGCAAAAACGAAGCCCGTATGCCTATCAAAAACATATGGGCTTCGCTGATTTGTTGTTTTAGCTGATTTCGTCAGCTAGATTGAGGTTCTTTTCTTTATTTAATTATCACTTTCTTATGATTGATGATGTTAATGCCCTTATTTGGCTGCGACAGATGTTGTCCTGTCAGAGAATAGATTTTGTCTTCTTGTTTAGTGGTTGTAAGCGTGTGGTTGAGGTTGTCTGTTCCCGTCAGATGGTGAATACGAAAGAAGTCCACCTTGAACCAACCAGCATTATCGCTGGTCGAACGTTCGCCGTTGTTTCGCTTGTTGCCTGTTTTAATGCCAATGGTCAGGTCTTCTCCAGCTTTGACGTTGACCTTCACCTCCATGTCGCGCAGAACGACATTCGACGAACTGCCACCTGCATAGCCGGCGTAAGTGTTGATTTCTCCTTCTGTGAGTAGGTTGGTGTAGTCTGCCGCAGTGCCGTAGTATTGAACGTTCTGGTTGGCGAAGAGACGGCAGTTGGTTTTCTTGTTCGATTCTACCCATAGCTTGCATGCAACAAGATATTCACCGGGTTCCAACTTCGATGCAGGAATGGTCTGATAGAGCCAGAACTCGTCGGGCATGGGCACAGAGTTAATCCAGCATACGTTGTTGCCGTGCAGGTTGGTGGCATCTTGGTTCACACCATAGGAATCAAGTCCGTTTGCTCCTTTTTTCAATTCACCTTTCGACAACCAGTTGCAGGGAATGCCTCGGCCGATATTGCCTTTGGCATTCAGCTGGCAGTTGCTATTGTATTCAAAGTCGTAGTTTTCAATGAGCTGTTCGGTGAGCGTCAGGTCTTCAGCCTCGGCCATGCGACCACGAATGGCTTCTATGCGAGCATCCATCTCAAACTTGTCATCGGTGTCGTACCAGTTGCTGAACACACCATGTTGTGATGCTATCAGTGCGGCTTTCGCTGCTTTCATAGCTTCATAGGAAGTGGCTAGATGGCTATAGCGATCTTCTTTGTTCTTATAAGCATAGACGAAATGATAAACGGCAGTACTTAAGTTCTCCATATAGTGAGCATAGGCCGAGAGATGATCGTAAAAGAATGTCTGGCAGTTGGCAGGCAACTCACTCTGTATGGCCTCACAGCGGCGTGCCACCTCGGCAAAGGCTTCCATCTCGCGACTCATGCCAGCCAAGACGCTGTCCACAGGGTTGCGTCCTTCGATGCGGAAAGTACGTCCTGCCACACTTTCGTATCCAATCTCTGTAAATGGGTTCGACTTAAATGTGTTCCATGTGTTGTTGATCTGCTTGATAACCTGTGAGTGGCGCAAGTCCTGAAACACATACTGACGGTCGAACCCCCCAGGGAAGTCGCTCTTCTTGGGGTTCCAGTAAGCATAGTAATAGTCGTGGTAGAGTTGTGCTATTTCATCGGCATGTTCTTCTCCAAAGTATTGCGCACAGAACTGACGCATGAAGTCATTTGTGTTGTAGTTATTGGAGTTCCACATCATGGCTGCATTGGCACTCATCTCCATCAAGAATTCACGAACGTTGCCTGCATTGACTACACTGAAAGTCAGTGGACCCTTGCTTTGTACGTAGCGATAGTTGTCTTCCATCTTCCAAGGTCCTTCGGCAGGAGCCAAGTGGGCACCGGTGGAGTAGAACTGCAGGTTCATGTAGTAGCCCAGTTTCACGTTGTTCACGTTGGTCCAGTTCACCAGGTCATCATAGGGATAGTGGTCACGTCGGCCTGCAACAAACGTCCACAACATGTTGGTGGCTGTGGGCGGTTGCAGATGACCGGCAGCTAGCAGCGACGATATCTCGTCATAGAACGTCATGCGTACAAAGGGGTTCGCCTCGCCAGTTGCCTGACAAATCATGTCGTATTGTTCTTTCACCATTCGATTGATGACAGCACCGCGCTCAGCGTCTGAAGAGGGTGCATCAGTAAAGACAGACCAGAAAGGCTGGTCGGTCTTTCCTCGGAAGGCCACCTGCCAAAGGTTCTCTACACCGCTGTTCATCACCGAGTTGATGTTGTACTGCCAGAACTCACGCAACGATGCCATGTCGTTGACAGAAAGAGCTGGAGGCGTTGTCTTCCTGACCTGTTGCCAGTAGGCATCCCAGTTGGCAAAACTATTGTTTAGTGCTACCATGTGGTGTGACGTTAGCACCAGTCCGTATTTCTTGTAGAGCATGGCCTCGCTATTCAGCGTGCCATTGGTGGTTACGGTAGCTGTGTATTCCACCGTGTTCAGTTTCAGTCGGAGCATGGTTTCCAGCCAGCGCTCGTTATTGTCTGTGCTCAGTCGGCGCCAGGGCACAAACAAGTCTTCATCGTTAGGAAACCAGGCACGGTAGCGAACCGTAGGTGATGACACATAGTAATCTAAATCATCTGAAACCTCTATTTGAGTTTGTTGCTCAGGTTTCCAGTCGCACCAATACCATAGTGGGGGTACTCCCAGAATCTTCTCACTCAGTGTGTAGATGGCATAAATAGTGCCTCGCATGTCGGCGCCCTGCATCACAATGCGATGGTTGGCTGCATCGGTATAGACGCGGTGCGATTCGTAGCCGTCAGTTTCCTTTGCTTCGTGCAATAGCTGTTCAACACCTTTGGTGCTCATGTTGGCTACTAAGAGTTCTACACCGCTCGTTTGGCCTGCGGTCGATGCAATCTCGGGCCTAAAACCTAATACTTTTTCGAAGTCACGCTGTAAGGCTTCGACAGCTAGTTTGACTTGGCTACATTCCTCTTCAGGAACAATAATGGTGACGTTGCCTTTGGCCAGGGTCAGCCCTTCTATTGCGTTCTTGACAGAGAAGGTGACACGTGGACTTATCTCTGTGTAGCCGTTGTCTGCGAAAAGCACGGCATAGTAGTCGTTGACGTCTTCAATGTTGAATTGTATTGTTCCATTGTTGTTTGCTGTGTACTGCCAGGCATACGATGGCGTGCCAGGACCAGGCTGTTGCCCCTTCAGATAAATGCCAATCCAAGCTTGAGTGCCTACAGGAGCATTTTGATAGTTGATATTAATGGTTGCTCCCGGTTCGTATTTTGTGTTGTCAAGAATCAATTGTGGGGCTGTCGAACCGCTCACGTCGATAACCTTTGACTCGGAATAATCGCTCCAGTCAAGATTCATAGAACGGTTGCGACATCGCATGAAGAAATGGCCAGAAGGTAGGTCTTTCTTCGTCAATTCAAGAGTGGTGACGGGCTGGCCATTGCGCACATTCTTTGGCATAAAAGTATTGTCTACATCGTAATAGTCTTCGAATAGAAGGGTACGCTGATAAACAATATCGGTAAATTTCGCGTCGCGTGCTATCTGGTATTCACTGCTGTGCAGACCTTCAACAGTAGCTTGTTGCTGAATAGTGGCTGGTAGTGTCACTTCAGTTGAAGATAAGTAGAGCGAAGGTGTAGCAGGTTTGTCTGTTTGTGAGAGCTTGCGACTAAAACGATCAATGAGTACATTGTCGAGAGCCAGGCGTGAGTTGCCAATAGAATAGGTCTCTATGGTCACTTCATCGTTTGAAGGGTTGAACTCCATGAGTTGATATGTCCATTGATCAATGGTTTTCTGTACTTCATCACGGTTGCGATTGTCGGGCGTTTTTCCCCATAACTGTTCATAGTCTTGAGCTGATGTACCCACACCGCCACCAGTAATCATATGGTAAACAGGCCATTCTCGCATCTGTCCGCGTGCATAGAGATGATGATGTCCTGCACAGTTCAGTACGTGCTTCTTTGAAGAAGAGAGGATTGGCATGATTTCATTAGTCATCCAAGGATTGGTGTCGCTTGCCCATTGTTCAGCATAGAGGGGGCGATGCTGCACACTGATGATGAAACGCACGCTTGCATCCTTGTCTGCTGCTTCGACGACACGCTTTGCCCATTGCTTCTGTTGTTCAGACACACCATCTGTGTTCAATACAACGAAAAGTACAGGACCTGCCTGATAGGCATAATAAAAGGCTGTATAACTCTTAATGCCCTGATAGTCCATGTTGCCATACGAAGCATAGTGACCATCGTAAAGTTTCAACTCTGGGTCTTTAAACAGTTCGTGATTGCCCACACAGGTCATGATGGGCAATTTTGACATTACCTCACGTGACTTATATAGATGTGTAAACTCATATTGTCTAATGGAGCCAGAGTCAACCTGATCTCCAACGTTCATAATCATGCTTACATTATCTTCGAGGTTCTCTTTACCCCACTTCTGTTGCGCCTTACGTGCCGCCATACGTATCAGCCATTCATAGTCTGAACGCTCGTTGCGCTGATGGTCGCCAATCATTAGAATACGGAAGGGTTTTAGACTCGTAGGCTCAGGCATGGTGCGAAAGTGGTGTATTTCGCTACTTTTCTCACCACAGATAACTTGATAGTAATAGACGGTGTTGGGTGATAGGCCCTCTATCTGGGCATTATTCCAATAATAGCTGGTAGCAATCTGACGTGCAGAAGAAGAGACTTGCTTGTCAAGATGATTCGCATCTGTGCCATACTTGACAATTGAGTTGTTATTGATAGCCTTCGTCTTCCAACATACCAGGATGCTATGGTCGGTAGCCTGATTCAGATATGGCGCAGTCATCTCTGCCGGTACTTCAATAGGTGTAACCGTAAGACGTATGGCATCGTAAGTCCCGTCTCCATTTTCTGTGTAGTATATGTCTGGCTCACTATAAGCTTTGTTGTTAATGGTGAGACTGGTTCCGTTTTTCGTCTTATACTCGCGAAAGGTTTTAATTTTCCGTATCTCCGTGGGGTTGTCGGCAACTTTTTTTGCTGCCAGTCCACCTCCAAGGATGGGTATGAATAGTGTTAGTATGGCTAAAACAATATTTCTTGTATTCATGTTGCTTGAGAAATAAATAATAATAGGTATTTAGACTGTAATATCAATTATTTGATTACTTTCTTCCCGTTAACGATGTACATGCCTGAGTGGATGGTATTATTAAGCTGGCGACCTTGCAAATCGAATATCTTTTTGGGAGCTTTTGCTTTGAAGCTGTTGATGCCAACAGTGGTTGCATCAATCTCGTCGAGGGTCCAAAACGAACGATGGTTGGTGCCGTTGACGGCAGCAAATGTCTGTACCCAGCATTCAGCTTGATTACTCTCGCCTCTAAGGTTGAGACCGATGGTGCCAGCACTGAAGTCGTAGGGAGCATTACCTGTGTATGCAAAGCCGTAGCGTCCGTCTTCTGCCGATGGTGCTGTGACATGGTATTCGGCCTTTTCCTCACCGAGCACTACTGGTTGCTCTGTTGTGGCAGTATAGCCTTGAATGTATCGGGCCGTGGTAGCATTCTTTACGTAATAACAGTTCTTATTGTCTGTTTTCTCAAAAGTCCAATAGGTATTCTCGTCAACCTCGTCACCGCAAAGCACATAGTCGTTGGGGCCTGTCGTGTCCTTCATATAGGCGGGCGCATTGTTGCTGAAGTTACGGATGGTAAAGTATTTGCCATTCAGCGCCCAATCTTCGGATGGCTGAGGATTAATATTGCCGTCTTCATACTTCTTTAGGTCGATAGTGCCAGCCATTACCTCGCGTATTTCGTCGGCAGAGAGGATGCCTTTGAAAAAATAGACTTCGTCGAGCTTACCTTGAAAATAATCCTTGTTGGCTTTGTGGCCACCAATACGGAAACCGCCGGTGCAAGCCTCAAACTGAGGAGCAGGTACTGTGCAGTCGCGAACACCATTAATATAATATGTGACGCTGAGGTCAACAGGATTGCAGACCACGGCTACGTGCTGCCATTCTCCAGGCACCAGCGAGCCGTAGTTGGCATGGTTTTGTTGGGCTCCAAGGAAGTTGTTGTAGAAAAAACGCGCATCACCACCGTTGACCGGTGTTTCTGCTCTACTATAGAGGTAGATGCGACCAGTACCTGCTTGATCTTTCTGCGCCAGAATTACCTGGTCACGAAAGTAAAAGCCTCCGTCCTGATTGCCTGAACTTGGCGCATCGCTCCGCTCGTTGTACACCCAGGCACAAAATGTGGTCTGGGTGTTTTTTGTTTCTACGATGCCGCTGGTGTTGAAGTCTAGGTACTGGGCATTTCCATTAAGCTCAATGCCTTTCCCTTTGACACCTTCCACATAGCTAAAGCCTTCGTTTGACGGGGTCAACTCGTAGTGATGCTTTGAGGCATCATCCGTGTTGTCATTGAAGTCATAGTAGAAGATGAGCTCCTTGGCTGTGTCCTCGATGTCTTCAGAAATGCTGAGGCCTACACTTTTTGCCCAGTTGTTCCAAAGCGTTTTTAGCTCACGCACTTTCTCAGGATATTCCGCAGCCACATTGTTGGTCTCGGCGTAGTCGTTTTTCAAGTTGAACAGCTGCCAGCCGGCCCCTTTGAGTGCTGTAAGGCGCCAATCGCCTTTGCGTACGGCCTTTCCCCCTTCGTGTTCCCAAAAGAGCACACGCTCGCCATTCCACACGCCCTCGCCCTGAAGCAGAGGCAGTATAGAACGACTCTCCTCACAAAGGGGCTTGATGGCGTTACCATGATAAGTGGTGGGGTAGGTGGCATTTGCCAGTTCTATACACGTTGGCATAATGTCCAGGAAATGGCAGGGCTCACGATTGATGGTGCCTTCTTTGGCTTTGCTGATACCAGCAGGCCAGTGGATGATGGCAGGTGTAGCGGTTCCTCCGTGGAATTGGGTTGTCTTCCAATAGCGGAAGGGAGCATTGATTGCGCCTGCCCATCCGTTGTGCAGATAGTTGTAGGTCAGCTGGCTGCCAGGTATTGGCGAGTTGTGAACCACCTTCTCGCCAGAGCGTGTGCGGTCATGGCGGTCGAAGTCGCCAATCGTGTAGTTCTCGCTGGAAGCTCCATTGTCTGAACAGAAAATAATCAGCGTGTTGTCGTAGATGTTACGGCGTTTCAGTTCGTTGATGATGCGTCCGATGTTTTGGTCAACACAATCTACCATGGCGGCATGAACCTCCATGTTGGCTGCTTGGAAGGCCTTGTTGCTCTCATTTTCCCAGGCACGTCCGGATGCGTTGCTTGCCTCTGGTGTTTCTTCCGGGTCAACGATGCCCAGCTCTATCATCTTTTTATAACGACGTTGGCGCAGGACATCCCATCCATCGTCATATACGCCTTTATATTTCTCAATGTCCTGTGGTTTTGCCTGTACAGGCCAGTGGGGCTCTTGGAAAGCCACATACATGAAGAATGGCTTACCATCGGCTGTCATCTCGTCCATCATGTCAATGGCTTTGTCGGCCACATAGTCGGCATAGTAGAAATTGCTGGGAATACTATCGGTGAAAAGTGGCTCTTCGTTGTGTACCAGTGAGAATGGGTCAAAGTGGTCTGTGACACCCCAGATTGTACCCCAGTGCTGGTCGAAGCCACGATTGCATGGGTATGTGTCGATAGGTGCAAAAGGGCGATTGTTGAATGTGTTTTGGTGTGACAGCCACGCCATTTGGTCGGTGTTGTTGCCAATACCTTGAGTCAGCGAAAGATGCCACTTTCCGCTCATGCCGGTGTGGTAGCCAGCCTCTCGCAGCACTTCTGGTATAGTCACACAGTCCTTTGTCAGGCTTTGCCCCATCCCTGTGATGCCTACAGTCTGTGCATAGCGGCCAGTCAGCAGTTGGGCGCGTGAAGGACAGCTGCGTCCCGAGTTAAAAAACTGCGTAAAACGGATGCCGTTCTCAGCAAGACTGTTAAGATTTGGTGATTGTACTTCACCGCCAAAGCATTCCAAATCAGAGTAGCCCATGTCATCTACCACGATGAGCATGATGTTGGGTCTCTCAGGTTGTTGTGCCTGGGCTGGTACTAATGCTGGTAATGCGGCTGTTGCCGACATCAGCATTTTCTTAGCGTTTAGTTGTGTCATGATTGTTAGGATAAGTTATTATTAAGAAAGGTTTCTTCTAATGTCTCTTACTTGCTATTGGTGCCAACAAAGTTACAATAAATAAAAAGAAATGGTGTAAGGACATAAAAGAAAACTATCCGTTCAAGATGACTTTGAACGGATAGTTTTCTGCGATGATTAGATTTTTTTATTTTTTCATTGCTTTCTGGCCCATTCCATGACGTTGGCAGGTGGGCGCTGACACAGCAATTCTTGTTTCATAAAATCCATATATGGTTTTACATGGCCGAATATTTGTTGAAAGGCTTTGCACATGTAGTTGAGTCCTCGTTCCCCATTGGCTGTCTGGCAAAAGCGGTTTTTCGGACACCCACCATTGCAGACGAAAAGCCATGGACACGACAGACATTGCTGTGGCAGACCATTTCGCTTGCCCCGGCCAAATGTCAATTGACGGTCGCTATACATCATCTCGGTGATGGTCTGCTTGTGGATGTTGCCTAACTTGTATTCTGGAAAGACAAAGTGGTCACACGAGTAGAGGTCGCCGTTGGCTTCAAGTACAGAGGCATGACCGCATGTCTCATTCATCTCGCAAACACCAGCTTCCTCGCCAACCCATCGTGCCAATATACCATCGAACAATTGTACGAAGACACGCCCCACATCATTGCGTACCCATTCATCGAAGATGGTGCAGCAGAAACGGGCATACTGCTCTGGCGTGACAGAGAAGTCGGCCAATTGCGCTTCTTCCTTGTCGGCCACATGAGCAAGGTGTCGTCCGTCTTCATGAGGCAGAATTCTTTCGATGATGGGGGCAAACTGGATGTATTGGCATCCGTTCTCTTTGTAGAAGTGATAGACGTCGAGTGGGTAGTCAGCATTATAGTCGTTGACCACACCCATCGCATTCCATTCCACCCCGTGCTTCTGCAACAGTCGGATGCCGCGCATCACCTTGTAGAACGAGGGCTGTCCGCCGCGTGCGCGACGATATTCATCATGTAAATCCTGAGGTCCGTCAATGGAAATGCCGATGAGCCAGTTGTTGGCACGGAAGAACTCGCACCACTCGTCGGTAAGCAGCGTACCGTTGGTTTGTAGACAGTTCTCGATGATACGTCCGCGAGCATACCTTTTCTGGAGTTCCAACACACGCTTATAGAAACTGATGGGGCGCATCAGAGGCTCACCGCCATGCCAGGTGAACAGTACCTGTGGCTGCGTTTGCGACTCTATATACTGGCAGATGAACGTCTCCAACGTGCGGTCGTCCATGTTGAAACGCTCTTTCTGCGGTATGTCAGCATAAAGATGACTCTTCTCTAAATAGTAACAATACTTACAGGCCAAGTTACAAAGACTGCCTGCAGGTTTCGCCATTACGTATAATGGCCGAGCAAAGGGTGCGAATGTAGCCATGTGTTGTTTTTGTATGAAAGGCCGTGCACTACAAAAGGTGCACGGCCTTTAGTATTAGGATGAAAGATGAATTACTTCACAACGGTCTTCTTACCATTGATGATGTAAACACCCTTCTGGGTCTTGTTCACCTTCTGTCCCTGAGTGTTGTAAACCTTGCCAGCCTTGGCAGCAACCTCGATGGCGTTGATGCCGTCAACGATGTCTGCCAGGTTGTTGATGGCAGTCTGCAGGTTGGTCTTAGCTGTGGTCAGACTTTCAACGGTAGCATCCTCTGCAGCCAGCGCTGTCTCGGCATCGCTGATAGCAGTGTTCAGAGCAGAAACACTCTCAGAGGTCTTACCAGTAGTGTCAATAGCCTTAGCGGTAGCAATCAGAGCAGCCAGACTATCCTTTGCAGCCAAGAGGGCTGAGTCAACCTTCTCAATCTCGCCCATGTAGATCAGGCGGAAGTTATCGATAACGGTCCAGTCGCCCATCTCCTGACGCTCGTCCTTCTTCACACCGAGTGTGAGCTTGCCATCTTCTTCAACCTCTACCTCAACAGTGGTCCAGTAAGCACCATGTTGGAAGTACTCGATAGCAGCGTTTGGCATGTTGGGGAATGCACCCTTGTCGCTCTTGATTACATCGGTCAAGGCAGGAACGAGGTCAAGCTCATCAGTGATATTAGGCAGGAACTCCTTCTCGTCGTTAGCCATCAGGTAAGCCAGCTGAACAGCTTCCTCACCAGCATTGAAGGCCTCGCGCTGAGCATCGCCGTTACCATTGCGGAAGAAGCCCTGAACAGCAACCACGTACTTACCTGCCTTCAAACCTTCGAGGCTCTGTGTGAACGAGAAGTTCTCTGGCTCGAAGAACTCGTAGGCGTAGTCGGCAGCACGGTCGCCATTACCATCGGTTGTGGTAGAAACGCGAGCACCGCCATTACCGCCTGTGCACTGCTTGTTCCACATGTCGTAGCCGTCCTGACGGTTCAGGCTGGCATTCTTAATCAGGTAAGACACGTCAACGGGATTCTCCTCAGAGGCATCCTCGATCATGGCAGTACGCTCGGCAGGAGTAACAATGATCCACTGGTTCATTGGGTTGTCCAGACCTGTCTGATCGATGCCGATGTTGCTCCAGTACTTCTTGCCATCAGTACCCTTGTTGGGGTTGTAGCCCAACAGGAAGCCGTCCTGACCGTTAGAGCTGATATTGTAAACGCCCTCCTGGCCATCTACAGGCAGGAAGTGCCAGATGTCCTGACTACCAGTGTCAACATAGCCTTTGTATGACATCCAGCCACCACCGCGGCCGGTCTTGAACTTGAAGTTGTTAACCTCTGGAGTATCCAAGTCAACGAGCTCGAACTCAATACCTACCTGGTCAACAGCAGCGTGGGTGTTCCAGTCGGAACCAGTACCCATGAACATACCTGTACCTACGTTGAACAAGTAAACCTTGCCAGCAGCAGGAGCGCTTCCCTTATAGGTAGCCGTTGTGCTCAGAGCGTTGATCTTACGAGCAGCAGTCAGGTCGTAGAGAGCCTGCTCAATAGCACCAGCAGTAGTAGCCTCGGCAATAGCTGTCTCAGCAGCTGTGGTGGCATCGTTCAGGAACTTAGTAACTGAAGCAAGTGCGTCAGCATCCACTTCGGTCTTAGCCAGATCAGCAGTAGCCTTCAGAACTTCAATGTTCACAAGTTTGGCTACATTCAGGGCTGCGTTCAGAGTATTAGTAGCAGCTACAATTTCTTCGGCATCCTGTGAAATCAGCTTTGTTTTAGCATCGTTCAGGGCCTGGGTCAGTGTCGTTGCCAGTGCAGTAGATGTTGTATTGATGTCGAAACTCTCTGCTTCGGAAATGGCATTGTTCAGACTTGTGATAAGCTCGCTCAGGTCAATGCTGTTGCCAAGATAGAAGAGACGGAAGCTATCGAACATAGTCCAGCTGTCGTCGGTTGTCTTTTGGTCTTGTGCTACACCAATGGTGAGCTTACCGTCTTCACCTACGATTGCAGTTACAGAAGCCTGGTAAAGTCCAGTCTCAAAGGCAGGGATTACTTCCTTGCCCCAGTTTACGAATGCACCTTTCTCGTTGGTTTCTTTTGATGCAATGCCGGGCAGCTTACCTGCTTCAGTAGCAATGTTAGGCAGGAAGGTCTTCTCGCTGTTTGCTTTCAGATAGACCTCACTGATCAGCTCGCCATTGTTGTTGACGATATTTGCCTGATAGTCGCCATTACCCTGACGGAAGAAACCGTTAACGCGTACTTCATACTTACCAGGAACCAGATTGCTGAGCTCCTGTGTGAAGCTGAATGAGTTGGTGTTATAGTATTCGTAAGCATAATCGCTGTTGCGGTCGAAATTGCCATCGTCGCCAGATGACATGTGGGCGCCACCTGCATGATTCCATTTGTCGAGACTCCAAACACGGTTTAGTCCGCCATTGTCAATCAGATAGCTTACATCTACGGGATTCTCTTTGCTTGCATCAGCCAACTTGGCATCAAGTTCTGCACGAGTCACCAGCTTCCACTGGTTGTTGGGGTTGTCAACGCCTTCGCGATCTTTAGCAACGTTACTCCAGTAGCGATAGCTGCCCTTGTCTGTAGGACCGAATGGATCGTAACCCAGCAGACGACCTACGTCAGTGCGGTCACCCTCAGAGTTGATGGTATAAACATTCTCCTTGCCTTCTACAGCATTGAAGGTCCAGGTGTCTTGTCCATTGGTATCTACATAAGCATTGTAGTTGATCCATTTTTCTTCGCGGTTCTTGAACATGTGAGTCTGCATCTTAAATCTGCCACCGTCGGCAGCAATAAGCTTCACGCCAAGAGGATAGATGTCAACAGCAGCATGAGTGTTCCAGTCGGAACCGTTAGCCAGCCACATGCCTGTACCTATATTATAAAGGAAGTATTCTGTGTCGGCAGTAGGAGTAGAACCTGTGAATGTATCAGCTACTCCCAGTGCATTAATCTTGCGAGCAGTACGCAGTTTGAAAAGAATGTCATTCAGAACATCGGCAGAAGTACCGTTAGTGATAAAGTCGTTAGCTTCGGTCAGATCAACACCTTGCTCAGCTACGGCAATGGTCTGTTGGAGAATAGTTACGTCTACGGCTTCGGCAGCAGCTACCGCATTGGTAAGGGCTGTTGCTTTATTTGCCATCTCTTCACCATCTTCGCTATTGAGCGCAGCGCGTGCATCAGTTAATGCATTGGTGATAGCAGTATTCAGGGCATTGGTAGTATTACCATTAAAAGCCTCTGCCTTACCAATTGCAGTGTTGAGCGCTTCTATATATGGAGTCAGGTCTGCTGCGTCAAGTTCACCAGCATATGTCAGAGTGAAGTTGTCTATCAGCATCCATGCGGCTTCGGCACCTTCAACCTTGGCACCTATGCGGAGTGTACCGTTGGTAACAGTAACTTCGATTTCGTTTGTCCATCCTTTACCTTCGAATATGTTTGTAGAGAATTCGTTGGTGCCGTTATATGCCCATTTTCCATTACCAAGTTCTTTGGTGTTTCTGTCGTTGACTCTCTCGTCAGTAACGAGTGAATAAACATTAATCATGGGGGTGGTGACATCGTTGGCATATACCATACCTTTGGTGTTGCCTGCTGGGTCTGCTACATATTCATTGTATCTGTCGGCATTCATGTTATTGCCTCCTGTAGATACATAGATGGCTTGAGCCTTGAATTTATATTTACCATTGGGAACGGCAATATCCTGATAAATATCGCGTTGAGAGATATTCCAGAATTCCCATACTTGGTTGCAATGGTAGAAACCGTCGCCGCCACAATTGTTGTCGCCATACTCTCCATACCATGTCTTGTATGCGTTATCATTTCTGTGACTGTCGGCTACAGGGAATGTACCGCCTAGCACGAGCCACGAGCAATCATCACCTTCCTTCATGGCTTCAAGGCGTTGCTCACGACTTACAAGCTGCCAGATATTGCCGTTCTCTGCAATAGCGGCAGCATCACTTGTTGCCCATCCGTCAGCATTTGCTCCCATAGCTTTGCCGCCAGGGGTTGTCAGTGAATAGCAGTTGGTTAAGCCCTCCACAGTTACAGGAGTAAAAATCCAATTGGTTACGCCATCGTCGGTGTCCATATAGAGATTGCTGCCATTGATGGAGTGATTGTTTCCAAGTTTGGGGTCAAGTTGGAAACGCCCTTCAGCATTGCCGGCTTTCAAGTCAATGTCACGACCGCGAGGACCAAGTTCACCATGGGATGTCCAGTCGCCTCCAGTTTTAATGTGGTTGTCTCCCATCCATTTTCCAGTCTTCACGTTGTAAAGGAAGAATGTACCTTCAGCAGCGACACTTCCAGCATAGGGGGAGGTGAGTGTCACCGGTTCAGGTATCGCTCTTTCCTCAATCTTCCAGAAAGAGCGATGGTTGGTGCCGCTAACGGCAGCAAAGCCTTGTACCACGTTGTCGTTTCTCCAGTTCGCTCCAATAGTACCACTTGTGAAGTTGTAGGTGTTTTGGTCGGTTGAGGCCATTCCATACATACCTTCACCTTCTTCAGTGCATAGGATGATGCTGATTTCTACAGGTGTGTCGCCTGTTTTTACTTCAACCTCACTACTTGCTGTACTTTGCATGTACTTCTCTGTGACAGCATTCTGTACATAATAGCAATTGTCTTTGGTTGTGGCAATTAGCTTCCAATAGGATTTGTCGTTGAAACTACCCAAGGCCACTTTGCCAGTGCCATTGTCTTGCATGAAGATGTTTGCATCGTTTCGATTGCAGATGGAGTAGGTCTTCTGTTCATCAAACGATTGGGCAAACACGCTTCCTGTCAGTGAGGCTATCAAAAGCCCCAATACGAAAGTCAGTTTTCGTTTCATAAGTTTTTAGTTTGGTTAATAATAATGAATGAAAAACAATAATAAAAATTATGTTTTTTGGTTAGGTTCGTTTCAATTTAAGCGCAAAAATATAGCATTTCCCGTTCTCAGAACGAAAAATGCTATTCATAGAATACAAAAATCTATTCAGTGTCCTTTTTTGCCTATGAAAACTCCTTGGGCAATATGCCAAACTGCGCTTTAAAGCATTTTGCAAAGTAGCTTGTGGACGAGAAACCGACGCGTTCTGCCACTTCACTGCTGCGACATCCTTCGCGCAGGAGTAGGGCAGCCTGGTTCATACGCGATGTCTTCAGATAGTCTGTCGGCGTCATGCCAGTCAGCGCTTTTATCTTACGATAGAAGCTGCTTCGGCTCATGTTCAGTTGTTCGGCCAGCGTGTCGATAGAGAATTCCTCGTCGCGCATGTTGTCGGCAACAGACTTCTGCAGACGTTCCACAAACTGGATGTCTTGCTGGTTGAGGCCCAGCGGACTGTCGTCTTGCAGGGATGACGAGTTGAAGCCTTCGATGCTCTTCATGCGTTCGTAGAACTGCTGGCGCAGGCGCAGCAGATTTTCTATCTGCAGATGCAGCTGCTTGATGGCGAAAGGCTTCTCCATGTAGATGTCGGCACCGCTCTCCATGCCTTCCACCTTCGACTCTACGGTGGTCTTGGCCGTCAGCAGGATGAGGGGCAGGTGGCTGGTGTTGATGTTGGTCTTGACGTTCTGACACAGTTCGATACCGTCCATGCGTGGCATCATCAGGTCGCTGACGATGATATCTATCTCGCTATAGTTCAAGATGTCGAGGGCTTCTACGCCGTCGTGGGCCTTCACCACCTTGTACCACTGGCGCAGCGAGTCGGCCGTAGCCTTCAGCAGTTCCTCGTTGTCTTCCACCAGCAGGATGGTGTGTTTCTTTGCTGTGGGAGCGGCAGCCGCTTCTTTCGCCTCCTCGGCTACGGGAGCGATGTCTTCCGTGTCAACAGATGGCTCATCGCTGCTCACCAGTGGCAGCGTGATGATGAAGCACGAACCGCCGCCAGGGGCATCCTCATACTGCAGGTCGCCATGGTGCGCCTCGGCCAGCATCTTGGCATAGGCCAGGCCCAGGCCGGTGCCCAGCGAACTGGCAATGTTGTCGTTGCCTATCTGGTAGTAACGGTCGAAGATCTTGTCGCGCTCCTCGGTGGGAACACCCGAGCCATCGTCTATCACCGATATCTTGATCTTCTCATCGTTGCTGACCTCCAGTTTCAGGATGATTTCCCGATTCGTATATTTCAAGGCGTTGCCCACGATGTTCATCATCACCTTCTTCATCTTGTCCAGATCTATCACGGTGGTGACGCCCTCTTCGGGCAGTTGCAACTGTATCTGCTTGCCTTGCACCTTCACGGCATCGAAGAATTGCTTGTAGATGTCGGTCAGCATCTTCTTGATATCCACGTTCTGCTGCATCAGTGAGATGCCGCCATTCTCGGCCTTCTGGAAGTCGAGCAGCTGGTTGGTGATGCCCAGCAGGTAGTTCATGTTGCGACGTATCGACGAGAGGTGCTCTTTCAGTTCGCTGCCGCCCAGGGCTTCGCCGCCGTCTATCTTCTCTTGCATCTTCTCCAGTGGCAGACTGATCAGCGTCAGCGGGGTGCGAATCTCATGCACCAGGTCCACGAAGAAGCGAATCTTCGACTGGAAGGTCTGCTTCTCCTGCTCGGTTCTGAATGATTCCATCTGTCGGGCATAGCGGCGCTTCAATCTGCGCTGCGTGCGCATGAAGGTGTGATAGATGAAACCGGCAATCAGCAGCAGATAGAAGATGTAGGCCAGCGTGGTGCGATACCATGGTGGCAGAATGGTAATCTTCAGTCGGGCGATCTCCTGATCGTTGTTGTCGCCCATGCGTCTCAACAGGAACTCATAGTCGCCTGGAGGCAGGTTGGCATAGGTGGCCTCCGAGTTGGAGGTGCCTCGCACCCAGGTCTTGTCGAACCCCTCCAGCATATACTCGTATTTGGCAGGAGGCATACCGCAGAAGCGCGACGAGGCGAAGTGCAGCGTAAAGCTGTTGTCAGAGTAGGGGAGCGTGATGCTTTCCTTGGTGTAGAGCAGCACGTCGAGTCCCAGTCTGCGCAGTTCTTCCTGGTCGTTGTCGATATAGGGGAAGTTGATGCTCTGGATATAGACGTGCTCCAGGTCGAGCACGGGCTTCAACTGTTGGGGCACGAAACTGAACAGGCCGTTGGTGGTGCCAAAGAGCATGTAGCCACAATTGGGGTTGCACGACACGTTGGCCTCCTGGTTCTGGATGGTGGCATAGAGCTGGATGTCGCGGAGGTCGCGCGAAGGCGTGATGCGCACGATACCCGCTGTAGATCCCATCCATAGGTTGCCCAGCTTGTCTTCCTCGATAAAGGTGATGGCCAGTCCGTGAATGGCGGAACCATCCACATCGTAGCGCTCGAAGTCCTTGGCATCGGGCATCATACGATACAAGCCGCCGCCATCTGTGGCCAACCAAAGCACGCCCTGTGAGTCGCAGTGAATCACGTTGGCTGCCTGGAAACCAATGGTATTCGATTGGAAGAAATCAAACCAATCATTCTTTGGGTCTTTTCTGTATAGACCTTTGTTGGCCGACGAAGCCCACAACCATCCTTTGTCAGTCTCGGCTATAGCGACAAATGGAGTCATTGCGCTGATGCTAGCATAGCTGCGGAAGTGGTCGTTCTGGCGATTATAGTGTGAAAGTCCCCAGCTTGATAGAATGTAGATATCTCCATTCTTTGTCCGGAATATCTTGTTAATCTCGTTGCTGGGAATGGTGTAGGGTACAGAACTCGAGAAGGTAAAGTTGCGAACAGCACCGCTCTGTGTGTCAATGACGCGGATGCCCTGATGGCGCGTACCTATCCAGAGGTTCTTGCCGTCGAGCATAATACTGCTAATCTCCTGAGGCAGCTGTGCGTGACTATAGGTGCTGACCACTTGGGTACTGGTGTTCAATCGGAACAGCTCGTGGTCGGAGGCTATCCACACTTCGTTGCCCTCACCCATGCACAGCGCATTGATGTTGATTTGCCTATGTTGTTGTGTGGCAAGAGGAAGTTCCAACATCCTGATACCATGGTTTTGTGTGGGCAGAATGTTAATGCCTTCAGTTGCGGTCAGTACCATCAGCGAACTGTCGGCATCCCACACCAGGTGGTTGATGTTGTCGCTGTTCAGCAGATAGCCGGGGGTGTTGTTGGCATTGATAGACTCCAAATGCCCGCTTCCTGGATAGAACCGGAACAAGCCGTTCTCGCTGGCTATCAGTATGTGTCCACTGGCATCCGAAGTCAGGTGGCGTATGCCGCCAACTTGCGCCAATTGCCATTGCTGTCCTGTATTCTCGTGATGCAGGCTGAGTTGTTTCAGTGTGTTGTTGAAGCCCAGCCAGAGATGGCCGTTGCAGCGCGTCATGCTGATGGGGTTCTTGTCGTCCTTATAACCTTCCACCTTGTGCGAGCGCAGGAATTGTCCGTCGCTGCGGTAGATGGCCAGTTCGCCCGAGAACGTAGCCGCATAGATCAGACCGTCGCTGTCCATTTCGATGTCGCAGAAGAAGGTGCCGTGTCGGCTGTCCTGATACAGACTGTCCTTCTTCGAGTCATAGATGAAAAGTCCCTGTCCCTGTGTGGCTATCCAAATAAGCCCATTGTCGGTGTTGATGATTTTTGGCACGGCGGTACTGATGACAACGCCATAGCGGGTTTTCTTCTCAAAGCGGTTGTACTTGTTCTGTTGTCTGTCCAGCACGTACAGTCCTGCCGTACCACCCAACCAGATGTTCTTCTCGTGTTCAAAGATAGAGATGATGGTGTTAGTCTCGTTGGGGTTCTGTTTGGTAAACATGTCGCGATACACGTGCAGTCGCAGACCGTCGAAGTAGTTCAGTCCGTTTTCCGTGCCTATCCACAGCAGTCCGTAGCTGTCGCGCAATGCACAAAGGGTGGCATTGGTCGATAGGCCCGTTGAAGTTGAGAACCTATTCACATTGATGGGCTGAGCCAGCACGTTGTGTAGTAGCAGGCCCCCCATATATAATATAAGGTATAGTCTTCGTAGATTCATTTGTTATCCGATAATGTATTTGCTTTTGGGTAATAACGAAAGTAGTTTGGTGGTGATAGCGCAGCATACGAAGGTGAGCACGGCAATCGCGGGGATGGCCAGTGCCACGGGGATGCTGGGTTCAGAGGCATCGCCATCGATGATCCAGGCTGCAATGGGCGCCAGGAAGAACAGATGCATCAGATACATGCCGTAAGACAGTTTCGATAGCGAGGTGATGAGGGCAGGTGCTTTCGCCTGACGAATGCAGGTGAACAACAGAAACAGACCAAAGGTAGTAATGAGCACGTTCAGCGTGCAGAACTCCCACGACCATTCCAGCATTGGTGTCTCGATGAGCAGTCCTGGCTCACCTTTCCACCAGAAGCTCCAGGCGGTGAAGGCGGCGCCACCCACAAAGGCGATGGTGCCTACGGTCAGTCGCTTGCGCTGATTCCAGGTGAGGTGATAGCGGATGTAGTGGGCCAATACCAGATAGCCCAGGTAGCCCGAACAGTACCAGAACATGGAGAACTGGTTCCAGAAACACTCACCCCACAACTCGGCCGACACAAAGCGGTGCAGCCAGGGGATGATGGTGGTGAAAGTAAAGATGCCAATGAAGATAAGCTCCTCTTTGGCCGTGGCACGTTCCAGCCAAGGCGATACCACCGGTATGATCAGGTAGAGACTAATCAGCGGATACATGAACCACAGGTGTCCTGCCATTGAGGGGAAGTTGAAAGGCAGCAGTTGCAGGTCGGCCATTGATTGTTCCCATGTCATGCCACCCCATGCCAATGGCAGGAAGGTGTAGAGCAGCAGAAAGACAACCATAGGTGGAAGGATGCGCATAAATCGCCGACGATAGAATTGCACCATCGTGGTTCCAGGCTTCATCGGTACCAGCAAGAATGCTGACACAATCATGAACAGCGGTACGGCTACACGTCCCAGCGCTCCATCGTAGAAGGCAACCCAGAATCGATTGCTCTCGTTGGCCAGCATTGATACATTGCCAGCCAGCCCTGAAGCGTCGGCTCCATAGAAATTTTCACTGGCATGTACCAGCATCACCAAGAAGCATGCTACTACGCGAAGGTAGTCAAGGAACGTGATTCGCTCTTTCATTTATATTATTGTTTAATTGATGCGCAAATATACTAAATAATTCATACTCTGACAAGTAGAAAAAGAAGAATTATGTGACGATTAACAGATATTTTCCTTTTTTGAATAGATTCTATCCTTCTCTTTTCTATATATATTATAATTTTGCTCCCAGAAATATATGCTATCAGTTTCAAACCAATAAAACCAAATTATTATTAACTCAAAACTCAAGTTTTATGAGAAAATTATTACTATTCGTAATGAGCTTGTTGGTTGGCGGCACTATGCTTGCTCAAAGCTCAAACGTTGAGGTGGTTGACAACTTGTCAAAGTACACCGGTACGGAGACCTTCGTCTTTAACAAGGCGGATGGCAAAGTTTACGTTCGTAACAATTGCAATAGCTACGAACTCTATGGCGTTTATGAGAAGGTGAATTCTTTGAAGATTATACAGCCTGATTTGCAGGTGGGTGAATATTTGAAGGCTCCCGATGGCGCTTACATCAATCTGAACTACATTCCTAAGAACAATACCCGTGCGGTGGCTGTCATCAAGGCTTCTGAAGGTCCCGACTGGAAGGCTGTTTATGGATGTGGTTACGATAAGGATGGATGGAAAGACCGCTTCTGCTTCTTCTCTACCAATGCAACCATCGACCTTGGCGGTGAGACTGGCGACAGGTCTCAGATGGTCTATGGACAGAAAATCTGGACCGTGCTGGATGCAGCTGAAGGTACGCTGAAGATTTATGATGATGAGCAGATGAGCAATCTGAGAGGTACTGTGACTGACTCACCAAAGGGCGAGACAAATACTTGTAAGACTCCTCTGTATGTATTCGCTCAGAACAAGGATTATCCTGCCGAGGTAGGCGATCGTGTTCAGACCGACTGCTACAACTCTTACATCGAGCTCTACAACCTGAAGATCTACGAGGGTACAACACTGGTGTTCGACCTCATCCCCGTTCTTTCTAACAGCAAGGGCGCTCTGAAGGATAAGGTTTCTAACAAGATCTTCTATTCTGAGAACGACAAACTGTTCGAGGTAGGTGGCATTGAGGGCGGTATTACCGTATATCCTGGTAAGATGGTTTACAACACCACCGATAATAAGGTATATAAATATAATGGTACAGAGTTCGAACTCTGCGGCAATGGTGAGCGCACACTCGCTCCTATCGCTTCTACCGAATACAAGAACATGAAGAACTGGATTTGTCCTAACGAGCACTGGTCTTCTGTTTATGGCGAAGGCACACGTATTGGATGGGACGAGTCAACTGGTGTCAACAGCCTTAATCCTTATGTAGGTACAGGCGGTTGGGAGCCTCTGTCTTACAAACTGACTGTAGAACCTTACAAAGACTACAACGTATCGTTCACCTACAGCACTGGTGGCTGGGGCACATGGGACGGAAACCACAACGAGACCGATAGCCCAACAACTCTTCCTTTCAAGATTATCGATCGTGAAAACTACAATCACGGCAATGGTCGCTATAACGACGATGGCCTGATTGCCTTTACAAAGATTTCTCCCGAAGCAACCGAAGGCAGCAACTATGACGTTGACTTCACTTCTACCACTGACATTGCTACATTCATCCTCCAGTTTGGTGTTGTTGACGATGGTGAGCACACCCCTGCCTACTGGTTCAACTTCTCTAACTGGTCTGTTCAGGAGTATGTCTATCCCGAGTCTTATCCCGCAGTTAATCCCTTCGGTCCACTGTTGGCAGACCTGATTCCTGCTGTCGAGAATTACGATGGTAATATCACTACAGCTCTGAAAAACGTGCTCGACGAAGCTCTGAATAGCGCTAAGGCTGTTGCAGAAAGCAGCGATCTGGCTGCTCAGAAAGAGGCTTACGATGCCCTGAAGCAGGCTTTCGACAATGTGAAGGCCCTGAATGCTGACAACTTCAACGCGCTGAAGAACACTATCGCACTGGCTAAAGAAGAAGGCTTAGAGGCACTCGATGCTGAGTCTTTCTTCGAGAACGGTACTACCAACGACGATCTGAACAAAGCACTGAAGAGTGCTCGTATTGCTCGCAAGCAGAACGTGGCTGAGCGTCAGCCCAACGTATTCAAGGGCAATGTTCCTGCCAAAGGCGAATTCTATCTCTACAACGTAGGTCAGCAGCGCTTCCTCACTGGTGGCTCTGACTGGGGTGCACACGCAGCACTGGGTATGCCTGGCACATTGGTTACTCTCGAGCCAAGCGATGCTGAAGATGGTTTCTTCATCAATACTCACCTTGCTAATGGTTCTGATGATAATGGTGTGAAGGAATATATGAACTATCGTGGTTATGTGGACTGTCCTAAGGTTGATGACTGGTATTTTGTTGAGGTTGGCGATGGTAAGTACAACATCTATCAGTATGACTATAAAGATGTATATGTGAAGTACAATCCCGATGCAAGTGTCAATGATGGTCATGGCGACTGGAATACTGTTGGAACCGAGAACCATCTGCCTGCTGGTCAGACGACTGTTGACCCCGAGGATCTCGATGCACAGTGGATCCTGGTAACTAAGGAAGAGCGCCTGGCACTGATGGAGCAGGCTTCTATCGATAATCCTGTTGATGTTTCGTTCTTGATTGTTAACCCTGGTTTCAACCAGCGCGCAGAACTTGAACCCGCATGGACTTTCATGGAAGCTGGCGTTTGGGGTCGTGGTGATAATCACAATGACTTCACCGTTGAGGCATGGAACAAGGACGCCATGGTTCTTGACCAGGAGATTAAAGGCTTGACACCTGGTTTCTATGAGGTATCTGTTCAGGGCTACTACCGCGATGGTAACTTCAATAATCAGGTAAGTGTTATTTCTGATAATGGCGAGGCTCTCCAGTTGGCTAGCTTCTATGGAAATAATGCTGAGACTCTCCTGCCTAACATTGTGGAGTGTGCCGATAAGGCTCCTGGCTTGGGTTCTAAGTCTGATATTGGCGAACTGCCTAACAACTGCGATCAGGCAGCTCAGTATTTCCAGAATGGTCTTTACAAGACATCTATCATTGCGGAAGTTACAGCAGATGGCAAACTCGCCCTTGGTATCTATAAAGAAGATGCTGCCAATACAGAAGACTGGGTTGTTGCCGACAACTTCCGTATGAAGTACTTGGGCACCACTAAGCCCGACGCTGAGGGCATCAGCGAGAAAGTGATTCCTTCTGCACAGCAGAACAAGATCTTCAACCTGCAGGGTGTTGAGCTGAAGAAGGCCGAGAAGGCTGGTCTCTACATCAGCAACGGTAAGAAGTTCATCAAGAAGTAATCCAATTCCCTTTTACGGGAAACCATACATCAAGGTCTGCGTTGAAAAAACGCAGACCTTTTTTAGTGCTCTTTTCAGAAAAATATTGTACCTTTGTCAGCAGAATCAAGAACTATAACATGAAACGTGACATGAAACACATCTTCATGAGCAGCCTTGCCTGTCTGCTCGTCTTGTTGTCCGCTTGTAGCGGAGCCCACCGTCCTTCCAACGAAATTGCTGCCAGCGACTCGCTGTCGAACCCCGTCTATGCCAAGGGCTTCTCGGTGAAGACGCTCGACAATGGTGTCCGGCTGGTGGACGTGGCCGACCCGCAGGAGGACGAGGACCGCATGCCTGTTGACTATCATTTCGCTCTGGTGCAAAAGGGCGCTCAGGATGTTGAGATACCTCAGGGCTATGTCAGGGTCGATGTGCCTGTAGAGCGCACGATCGTGATGACCATGTTGCAGCTATCCAACTTCTTAATCCTCGATGGACTCGATGCCGTCAAGGGCATCACCGGCACCAAGAACCTCTTCGACAAAGACGTGCGTCGGCGCGTGAAGGAGGGCCAGATTGTTAAGATCGGCATGGAGGGCAACTTCGACACTGAGCTCATCCTGGCTGCTCATCCCGAGGTGATCTTCATCTCGCCTTTCAAACGCGGTGGTTACGATGCCATCAAGGAGACGGGCATCACCCTCATTCCTCATCTGGGCTATAAGGAGATGCACCCGCTGGGCCAGGCCGAGTGGATCAAGTTCGTGGCCATGTTCATCGGCAAGGAGCAACAGGCCGACTCGCTGTTCAACCACATTGCCAAGGCTTATAATAGTGTGAAAGTTGATCCTAGTAGCCTGTCGTCCGACACCATTCCCACCGTGTTCAGTGGCGAGATGCATGGCGGCAACTGGTATGCCGTGGGCGGCAAGAACTCACTGGCGCAACTCTTCCGCGATGCAGGTGCCGACTATGTCATCCACGACGACAACACCGGTGGTGTCAACATCGAGTTCGAACAGATGTATGCCACAGCGGCCAATGCCGACTACTGGCGCATACTCAACAGTTATGAAGGCGAATTCTCTTATCAGGCCCTGAAGAAGGCCGAGCCCCGCAACGAGCTGTTCAAGGCTTTCCGCGAGAAGCGTGTCATCTATTGCAACATGAAGCAGATGCCCTATTACGAGTTGGCACCCGTCCGTCCCGATCTTGTTTTGACCGACCTGGTGCATATCTTCCATCCAGCGATGGTCCCTGCTGACTATCGATCTACGTTCTACCAACTGCTGAAATGAAAAAGACGCTCTTGCTCATTCTCGTGCTGATGCTCGCCATCGTGGCGCTGCTCGTTCTGAACCTTCTGCTCGGAACGGTGCGCATTCCTTTTGCCAGCGTGTGGCGCATCCTGCTGGGCAGCGAGGGTGAGTCGGAGATATGGCGCAATATCATCCTCTCTTCACGTTTGCCACAGGCCCTGACGGCCTTGGTGGCTGGCGCTGGTCTGGCGGTGAGTGGCTTGCAGATGCAGACCGTGTTCCGCAATCCGCTGGCCGGTCCTTCGGTGCTGGGCATCTCTAATGGTGCCTCGCTGGGCGTGGCCTGCGTGGTGCTGCTCTCGGGTTCACTGGGAGGTGTGGCCCTGAGCCGACTGGGCTATCTGGGCGATGCCGCTATCTCGCTGGCTGCCATCGTTGGCTCACTGCTGGTCATGGGCTTCATCGTGTGGGTGGCTTCCAAGGTGAAAGGCCATGTCACGCTGCTCATCATCGGTGTCATGATAGGCTATCTGGCCACCGCCATCATCGGTGTGCTGAAGTTCTTCTCTGCCGAAGAGGATATCCGTGCCTACGTGGTGTGGGGACTTGGCTCGTTCGGTCGTGTGTCGGGTGGACAGATGTTGCTCTTCGTGTGCCTCATGTCGGTGTTGCTGCCTCTGAGCATGCTCACGGTGAAAGCTATGAACCTCTATATGCTGGGCAATGGCTATGCCCGCAACCTCGGACTGAACGTGCGGCGCACGCGTGTGCTCCTGATCCTCAGCTCGGGCACGCTGGTGGCCATCGTCACCGCCTATTGCGGTCCCATCATGTTCATTGGTCTGGCCGTGCCCCATCTGGCACGTGCCATCTTCCGCACCAGCGACCATCGCATCCTGATGCCGGCCTCGCTGCTCACGGGCGGTGCTTTGGCTCTGTTCTGCAACCTCGTGGCGCGCATGCCGGGTTTCGAAGGCGTGCTGCCTGTCAATTCTGTCACGGCCCTCATCGGTGCCCCCATCGTGGCTGGTGTGTTGTTCCGCAAAAGAAAGGAGAATTATGAGTAACATATCTGTCCAGCTCCGTCAACTGTCCATCGGTTACAAACAGAAGCATCAGCAGAAGTTGGTGGCTCAAGGTATCGATGCCACCATCGCCGAGGGCCAGCTCACCTGCTTGCTGGGTGCCAACGGCATCGGCAAGTCCACGTTGCTGCGCACATTGGCTGCCTTCCAACCGCCACTCCAAGGCGAGATCCTGCTCGACGGAAAACCGCTTGGCCACTATAGTGACAGCCAACTGAGTCGCAGGGTGGGGGTGGTCCTCACCGAGAAGCCCCACATCCGCAATATGTCGGTCAGCGAACTCGTCGGTCTGGGGCGTGCTCCCTATACCGGCTTCTGGGGGCGGCTCAATCATGAGGATCGCACCATCGTCAACGAGAGTCTTAGTCAGGTGGGCATTCAAAGTCTGGCTCATCGCATGGTCGATACGCTGAGCGACGGTGAACGCCAGAAGGTGATGATTGCCAAGGCGCTGGCCCAACAGACGCCCATCATCTATCTCGACGAGCCCACGGCCTTTCTCGATTTTCCCAGCAAGGTGGAGATGATGCAACTGCTGCGCCGACTAGCCCACCAGATGCAGAAGACCGTGTTCCTCTCCACCCACGACTTCGAGCTAGCCCTGCAGGTGGCCGACGTGTTGTGGCTCATGGAACCGCAGTCGCTGCACATTGGCACCGCCCGCCAACTGGCTGATAGTGGCGTGCTGTCGCGCTTCGTCGAGCGTGAAGGCATCGCTTTCGATGTCAATACCTTGCGGGTACAGATATAACCCCTCCCCAGCCCTCCCGAGGGAGGGAGTTAAGAAAGTCTCCCCTCGGGGAGATTTAGAGGGGGTGGTTAGTAAATCTCCCCCTCTTCGCCTATCAGAAGGATGGTCAGTTCGCCATCGGGCAACAGGGGTTGACAGTGTTTCATACAGTGGTCGATAATCGTGTCGGCCATTTTTTGTAGCTGTGCCTGTGGCACCAGTGTCCATAGCTCGCGGGCCAGCGTCATCTGTTCCAGGTCAATGTCTATGCCTGCCTCGTGCAGCATGCGGCCTATGAACGCTTTGTCCATCACCGTCTTCTTGCTGTGGGTGTCCAGATGTCCTGCTGCCAACTTCACAGCTTTGCCCAGCATCACGCCCAGAGTCACTTTCTTGAACCCCAACTCGTGGGCCGCCTTCAGCGTCTCGCCCACGTAGTTGCCATACTCCACGAAGGCTTGCGAGGGCAGGGTGGGATAGAGTCCTTTCACAAAGCGCTCACTCTTGCCGCCGCTGTTCACCACCACCCGTTCCGAACCGCTGGCTTTCGCCACCTGCATACACTTCCTGATGCTGTTGATGAACGCCTCTTCCGAGAATGGTTTCACGATGCCGCTCACCCCGATAATTGAGATGCCGCCTTCAATGCCCAGTCGCGGGTTGAAGGTGCGGCGGGCAATGTCGGCACCACTGGGGACGGAAAGCCTGCAGACCCACCCCCGGCCCCTCCCTGAATGGAGGGGAGTGGTTAGACCTTCCAGATTCTTTTTAATCATTTCGCGCGGCCCCTTGTTGATAGCTGGCTCGCCAGGAGGATAGTCGAAGCCCGGCAGCGTGAAGTGTCCAATGCCTTCACCCGCAAAGATTTCCCAATCTCCCGCAGTAAAAGAAGCTTCCTTTCCACTCGGAAGGGGCTGGGGGTGGGCTTCTATCCTTATCCCATCCGTCACGTCGGGGTCGTCGCCGGCATCCTTGATGCAGTAGGCATAGTCCTCGCCATAGCCCACCGCCACCATGATGGTCTCGCCGTCGGGCAGTATCACGGGCACCTCCTCGGGCTGCTCGCCGTCCATCTTCCTGATGGCAGCCACTACTGCCGCCGTAGCGCAGGTGCCGGTGGTCAGTCCGCTGTGGAGCGCAAAGAACTCGGGCAACAACTTCTCCACGGCACGGCGCAGTCCGTAAGGGCCGTTGCACCATGTGGCATAGCTTCCTACGGGGAGTCCTGGTCGCCTGATGGCAATGATTCTCATGTCCAGTCGGCGTGCTGCTGCCACCTTCTCGCTGAAACCGCCGCTCTCGCCACTCTCTTTCAAGAGGATGGCGTCGGCTTTCACGTCGATGGTATCACCATCTTCATAGTAGCACAGCTGATCGTCGGTGGCGCCTTGCGCCCTGGCCAGCGCTATTGATGAGGCACGTCTCAGTATGCGATAGCACACCTTGACGCCCTTCGCCTCCAGCTGTTTCAGCTTGCCGATACTCTGCACCCCCGTGGTGGCCAGCAGCGAGCGGATGTCTGTAGGCACCTCGTCGTAGCTGTCTATCCACTCGATGTCTGCATCGCGTGGCGGGTAGATGCGCTCGTAGCGCACCACGGGGATGTCCAGTGCTCGGGCCACCTCACCGATGGTCTTGTGCAGTTGGGCTGCAAAAGGGTGTGCCGCATCCACGATGAGTCTGATGCCGTGCTCACCGCAGAACGCCCGCATCGCCTCTCCGTCCATGGCACCGTCTGTGCGCACGCCGTGTTTGAGCGTCAGCTCCTGCTCGCCCGTCTTCGTGCTGTAGTAGAACGTGCTTCCGCTCTCCTCCAGCACCTCTGCCGCCTTGCGTCCCTCTGTTGTTCCGCCAAATACAAGTATCATGATGCAAAAGTAATAATAAAAATGTGATAACCCTTATCTTTCCACCTTTTTTTGCTACCTTTGCAACATTGATAGTTGAAAACAAAAAAATCACGATGAATAACAGAAAACGTAAGAGTGGAAGCAGGTTTGGCGGTCTGGGATGGATAGGACTTGTGCTACTGCTGCTTTTAGTGGCCGTTCGTGCGCTGACGCAGCAAGAGGAGGTAGAACCTGTAAAGGCAGAGACCGTTGTCTCGGCGCATCAGGACAATGGCACGTGGACGGCGATGCCCGACTCCGTCCTGGTGCTCTGCAAACCGGCTTCACTGACTTCGGTGCCCGAACAGGTGCTAGAGCGTACATCCTATGTGGTGTCGTATAATGCCGAGACCCGCTGCCCCAACTGGGTAGCATGGCAGCTCACAGCTGATCATACCGATGGACTGATGAAGCGCATCAGCAACTTCCACGAGGACGAGGACTGTCCGCTGCCTCGTGCCACGCTGCAGGACTACCGTGGCAGTGGGTGGTCGCGCGGTCATATGTGTCCCGCAGGCGACAACAAGTGGAGTCGTCAGGCCATGTACGACTCGTTCTCGCTAGTCAACGTGTGTCCGCAGAATGCCAAGCTCAACAGTGGCGTGTGGAACAGTGTCGAGACCGACTGTCGCCGCTGGGCCCGCCAGTATGGCGAGGTGTATATCGTCTGTGGACCCGTGTGGTCGCATGGGCCCCGTCGCACCATCGGAGCCAATGCCGTTGCCGTGCCCGATGCCTTCTTCAAGGTGGTACTCCGTCTATCGCCCACGCCACAGGCCTTCGGCATTGTGGTGAAGAACACCGAGGGCACCCGCAAGCGCGACCTCTACTTCAATAGCGTTGATCAAGTGGAGCGCATCACCGGCATCGACTTCTTCCCCGCCTTGCCCGATGATGTCGAGCGTCAGGTAGAAGCCACCGCCGATATGGCAGCGTGGTGAGTCGTCGGTGCCCCGAAGGGCCGTGCCAGCAGAGCGATTGTTTCGCCATGTACTCCTAAAAGTGCCACTTTCCGTTTGGAATAGTGGCACTTTTCATCTCCCATAGTGCCACTATTGTTGTGCAAAACTGCCACTATTGTTGTGCAAAACTGCCACTTTTGTTCTTAATCTAGCCCCTAGACGACTCGTTTCTAGGGGCTAGATGCGCCAGTTTTAGCCGCTGGATGTGGCCATTCTAGCCCCTAAAAGTGGTCATTCTAGCCCCTAGATCCAAAGTGATTGTTACCGTTCTAGACTTTAGAACTGCCATTTCTAGACTTTAGAACGGCCTGTTTTAAACTCTAGAACTGCCATTTCTAGACTTTAGAATCGGCCTTTCTAAAGTCTAGATTAGCTCTAAAACCTTTACTTTTGCAACTCAATATCTAAACTATTACCCCTCCATTCCCAAGCTTTTGCATCTCAAAACAAGTACTCTTGTCTGTTTGTTGGGATAATATGTGTACTTCTTCAAGACCGCTGTTGAGCGAATGAAAGGTGAATTTGCTCAACAGCGTAAGAATATTTAGTTCTCCCCCTGCCTGAAGAGGTGGGTGAAGTGTTTGTTGTATAGCTCAGAAAGCCCCTGACGATTGTCGATGGCTTCGCCTACCACAAGCATGGTGGTGAGCGTGAGGTGGTTGTCGTGGACCAGGCGCGCCAGGTCTTTCAGCTTACCGCGGTAGATGCGCTGGTCGGGCCAGGTGAGGTGATAGCAGGCGGCAACAGGGGTGTCCTCGGGATATTCCTGCAACAGCTGGCGCTGCACATCATCGACAATGGCGGCAGAGAGGAAGATGCACATGGTGCTCTGGCTGCGAGCCAAGAGGTGCAGCTGTTCCTTCTCGGGCATTGGCGTGCGACCTTCGCCACGGGTGAGGATGATGGTCTGACAGCGCTCGGGGATGGTAAACTGACTCTGCAACTCGGCAGCGGCAGCAAGGAACGACGAAATGCCTGGGGTGATGTGGTATGCCATGCCCTCGCGGTCGAAGAAGGCCATCTGTTCCTGTATGGCACCAAAGATGCAGGGGTCGCCAGTATGCAGGCGCACAATGAAGTGGCCCTGGTCGTAGTGTTCCTTCATCAGGGCACACTGCTCATCCAGATTCATGTCGGCCGACGAGCGCACCACGGCACCAGGCTTATGGCACTCGGTCAATGCCTTGGGCACCAGCGAACCGGCATAAAGAATCAGGTCGGCACGCTCCAGCATCTTCCTGCCTCGCACACTTATTAAATCGGGATCGCCAGGGCCGGCACCAACGATCTCGATGAAGCCTCCTCGGGAGCCTCCCCCAACCCCTCCGAAGGAGGGGAGATCTGACGAACATCCATCAAGCCCCTGTGGCACTCCCCTCCTTCGGAGGGGTTGGGGGAGGCCCAGTGCTGCTGTCCAGTTCTTTCCTTTTATCTTAGGCACAACGAGGGTGCCATGGCCTGAGCCGAGGATGGCGGCTGCCTCGCAGACGCTGGGTGTACCCACGTGTTTCATGACGGTGTCGCTGGGATTGGGCACCTCGACGGCGGCCAGTTCCTCGGCCGTATAGAACACCACTTCTTTTCCCTCTTCGCGCAGCAACTGCACGAAGGGCTCGTCTTGCTTTACGTCGATGGTGCAATAGCGGTGGGCACAGGGCAGGAAGCCTTGCTGGGCAAGGGCCTCGTGCATCTCACCCAGGATGGCTTGGTAGTCTGCCGGATGATGCGCCAGGCCGAAGCCGATGGTGCCAATCATGGGCACGAAATGGAGCTCAAGCATTCCATCGGGCGCATGGCGTATGAAGGGCGAAACGATAATCAGCAGCTGATACCTCTGTGGGTCAGCCTCGCTGATGTCGTGGATGATGGTGACATGGTCGGGTTTGGTTGCTTCCAGATAGTCGGTGCCTTCGTCGCGTACTTCCAGCAACAGGGCTGTTGGCTTGCGGTTGACAAAGGCAAAGATGCAGTCGTTCATGTCTTCAATCTCGCTGGCTACGGGCCAGTTGAAACGTTTTTGGAATGTGTCGAGCGCCCACAGTCCGGCACAGTCGCTCTGAGTGGTGATGACCTCGTGGGCGCTGAGCAGGGCCGACAACTCGCGCGTCAGGTCGTTGGCGCCCCCGATATGTCCAGAGAGGACCGAAATGACATTCTGTCCCAACGAGTCGATGCAGACCACGGCAGGGTCCGTGTGCTTGTCGGCAACAAGCGGAGCGATGGTGCGCACGCAGATGCCCATGGCACTGATAAAGATGAAGGCGTCGTAGCTCTTCCAGCAGGAAGAGACTGCGTCGCGACTCACGGTGTGGGCCGATGGAAAATGTTGTTGCAAGGTGTCAGCGATGGCACAGCCTGCCTCGCTTATTGGTATGATGGCAATTCTGTTCATTTTACTAAAAGTTGTTCTAAGAGTTCTTGGCAGTGTCCAGGCATGATGATATGGTGATTGCCGATTGGATTCGTGAGAAAATAACTAGTGGTGAGACGCTTGTCTAAGAGTTGTATCACCTGTTGGGTGCGGCAAAGGTCAGGCTTAGCCTCATTACGGACCAGTTCACCTTCGGCGATGAAGTGGCGTGAGAGATTGCCTGCAACCTTGAAGATGGTGACGGGGCCTTCTTTCATGTAGCCACGGATGCCTGTGCCAATGCCCGACTCATAATGGGTGTCGAGCTCATAGCGCTCTACCATGTCAAGGGGGATGGTACAGTGGGCAAAGAGTATTTCGCCAGTCTCAGGATTGATGCGTGAAGGGTTGGCCTGAAAGCCTGACACCCCCAACAACGAACGGACAATCATCATTGAGAGCATGGCAGGAACATCACCCTCGCAACCAGCCACATACCCTTCACTGTTCAGTTTGGCTAAAGTCATGCAGCCGGTATCCTTCACAGTGGTGAGGAGGTCGAAGCATCTAAGTGTAAAGCCTTGCAACTGATGTCTGTTGATGAGTGTTTTCAGTGCCTCGTAGATATGCTTTGACTCGCCAATCTCGTCAAGCAGTTCCTGCATGGGGATGTCTATTAGTTCTATTCCCAGCCTCTCTCTCACCTTCGCTTTGTCGGCATGGCTGGAGATAAGCCAGTCGGAAGGTGCACCAATGATGCCCAGCCGCGTACCAAAAAGAGACTTCCTGGCTTCTTCAACCTTTGATAAGAGCTGGATGCGGCGCGACATATAATCGCTGTTGCCATGTATAATCTCGCCACCGATATTGTGCTGTCGCAGGAATGACAGAATCTCCATCGAGGCGGCCAGTGAGTTGCTCTTTCCCGATGTCAGCAGATAGAACGGACGGCGACTCTTGTTCTGCAGTTCAGACAGTAAACGGCGGAAGATGCCTTCGGTGCCACCTGTGCGGACATATATCAGGTTGAGCGCATGGCTGCCATAGTCGCTATAGTCGGTGCCTTTCAGCAAATAGTCTATTCCCAGACTCTCCAGAAAAGCTGTTGTCATGGTGGTCACGGCATGCTCGTCGTGCAGTTCGGACGTCAGTGTGTAGATGGCGATGTCTTGTCTCATAGTAGATGTGGTTTAGAGGCGGTTAGTATGTCTATAGGATTATAGTCGTTGAGATGAATGTGGAGCGGTTCTCCCTGCTGAAGTCCAAAGTCCCGGCAGGCCTCGTCCCAAAGTGCACGACTATTGGTTGGTACCTTTGGTGAGGTGACGCTATTGAATACGATGATACCATCGTCGGTCAACACGGTCAGCACCTTTTCCATGATTGCTTTCAGATGACCACCATGTCCGCCGATGAAGATGGCGTCGGGGGAGGTGAGAGGTGAGAGATCGTACTCAAGGAAATCTCCTATGTGAATGTTGATGCCTGGAGCACCAAAGCGATGTGTGTTTTCTTGAATGATAGTCTCGCACTCCGGACGTATCTCGAAGGCTTCAACCTGAAGGTGCGGAAACAGCAGACGGGCCTCGATAGAGATGCTGCCCGTGCAGGCACCGATGTCCCACAGGGTGTGGCGATGCCCCAGGTCGAGCGCCTGAAGGGTCAGCAAACGGATGGGCATCTTGGTAATCATCTTCTCGCGACCATCAAGGAGGGCGAAGGCGGCATCGGGAATTCCAAAAGTTTTCTCGTACCTCGTACCTCGTACCTCGTACCTCGAAAGAATTACGCAGTTAGGCATGGTGAAATCACGCAGGGTAGCCTCTTCGATGGTGAGGGTGGTAATCTTTTCAAGGGTGGGATTACCTAAGTGTTCACCAATATGCATGGTGTAGTCCTTATAGCCATACTCCAACATGCGCTTCGCAATGACGGCAGGGGTGTGCTCGCGGTCGGTGAGAATGCCAATCTTCTCGGCCCGTTCAATCAGTGCACGGTCGAACTGTGGCCAGGGGCGTCCTGTCAGCGAGACGATGCGCATGTCGTGATAGGGCAGTAGCAGGCGGTGGGCCAACAGCTGAAGCGAGTTGAATGCGGGATAGACCACCACCTCGGCGTCGGGCATCTTGCGGCGGATGGTGTTGGCAAAGCCGAAGAACAAGGGGTCGCCGCTGGCGAAGACCACCACACTGTGCTCGGCGGTTTTCCCGCCGAGTCTTTCGTATCGCTCAAACACGGCATCCAAGGGCACGGTGATGTCGATCCATTCTGCACCTTCAGGCAGCAATGGCGCCACAATGTCGTGATGCCGCTTACCTCCAGAGAAGATGCTGCCATGACGAATAACATCCAGCACCTCTGGCGGAAACCAGGGGGCTGGATGGTCGGTGATACCTATGACGATAAATCTTTGCTTCATACAGATGGGTGGTTATTGTGTCATCTTCATCACGTCGTCGAGGGTGAAATGCCCCGAGAAGACGAGCAGCGTGAGCTCTTGGCCATCCTCGACCTGCATGAGAACCGCTGACTGCGACTTGTTTATGTGGTGGAAGATGTTGACCTTGCTGTCGTCTTCGTTGACTTGCATCAGCAACTCGTAGTTGTCTTTGTCCAAGATGCTCTTGACCTCGCCTTTCAGCTTTTTCTGGATGGCGGCATTCTCGCAGGTGATGATTTGAATACCGGTCAACTTGCCGGACAGCGTCTTGATATCGACACCGGGGATGGATGGAGCTGCATTCTTGCCGGCCAATCCCAGCATGTACTTTGAGATATAGACGTAGGTGACGTTCTTGGCATCGGCATATTTTTCGAATGCCTTGACCTGGGCGTTGGCACTGAGGCTGCACAGGGCAACCATCGTGCACAGGAAGAATCTTATGATAGACTGTTTCATGTTATTTCAAGTTGTTTAATTGTTCGTTTAATGTTCGTTCTGTCTTGTCGCTCAGAGCTTTTGCCTTCTCCAGATGACCCATGCCGCGGTTCAGGTTGACAGCCAGCAGTGTGAGCGCACGCTGGGCCTCTTGTTGTGCCTTGACGGGATCCTGGTAGGTGTCTTGTTCGGCCAGATTCTGATACTCGTCTTGACTCAGCAGGTGATATCCCACACCAAAGACGAGGGCCATGCAAGCGGCAACGGCTGTGATGCGCCATATGCTGGGGTACAGCTTGCGCTGTTTGGCGTGCTGCCGAGCATGCTGTTGTTGCAGTTCCTGTTGCTCCCATTCGTCGATCTTGGCAGAGAGACGTTCTGAGAGTCCTTCAGGAATGGGTATCTGTTCGAGTTGTTTTAAATTCAGCTGGTCCATGTCTTAGTGATACTTTGAAATTGATGTTTCAGTTTTTTCTTGGCTCGCATCACGATGATGCGGATATTACCTTGCGAGAGTCCGGTGTCGCGTTCTATCTCTTCGTAGGAGCGTGCTTCCACCTCGTGCATCTGAATGATCTGTGCCTCTCTGGTGGGCAGTTGCCGGATGAGTCCTTCTAGCTGGTTTACAGCATCGCGGGCGTCAACCTGGTGGTCCAGGCTCAGCTGGTCGGGCGGTCCGTCTTCGCACTTCAGCTCTGCCGAGGTGTCCAGTCGGTGCTGGCGGCGCTGGTCGATGAACAGGTTGCGCATCATGGCGACGAGGTAGGCCTCGGTCACCGCCTCGGCAGGCAGTTCATTGCGTTTCTGCCACAACTTCAAGTAGAGGTCCTGAAGCAGGTCTTCAGCATCCTGCGCCTGTCCGGTCAGGTGGTAAGCCACCCGATAGAGAAACTGATGGTGTGGCAAGAACCGCTGTTTGAACTCCTTTGCGTCCATGACGGGCTATTCGGCTTTATCTTTGTCTTGTTCCATCAGTTTGGCAAGGTCCAGCTTGCCCTTGATGATAACCAGTGACACCTCTTTTTTCTCTTCGGCCAGGATGACAAAGATGTTGTTCCTGCCACTGGTGTTCTGACATATCTTCACGCGCTCGCCATCTTCGTTGGCACTGACAAGCACCTCCCAGTCTTTGCCAGTGGTGAGAGCATGTGCATCCGCTGCCAGTTGCTCGCCAGCTTTCTCCTCTTCACAGGTAAACACATCGACAGAGCTGATGTTTTTCAGAATGTCGCCCGACTTGTCGCCGATGTTTATGTTGTTGCCAATATGAAGTTCCTCGTTATTGTGTGATGCCAGCTTGATCATGAACTTGGGGATGTGGATATGCGTCACGCCGTCGATTTTTGACAGACTCTTGAAACTCTTGGCCTGAGCGTTGACGGTGATGCATGCCAATACCAGTGCTACGCAGACAGCCAGTGCCTTAACATTTCTCCATGATACATACTTGATAAATGAGTGTTTCATTGTTGTTTGGATGTTTTAATGATTGACTTTTGTTTTCTGTTCTCCAAGAGCGTCATCGATGAACCCTTCTATTAGTACATACGGAAAAGATGTAGCGTCTGTTACAGAGACTGGCGTTTTTTTTTCTAAATATCTCGGCCTGGGGACAAATATTCGGCATCGTCGAAGGTTAAGATGGCATTGCAAAGTGTGGCAGCCAGATTACTTCCGCCCTTGCGTCCTTCGACAATCAACTTGGGGATGTGGCGCAACGTCTTGACGGCATGCTTGCTCTCGCACACATGTACAAAACCCACGGGGGCGGCGATGATACCGGCTGGATGTAGCTTACCCTTGTGCACAAGGTCGCAAATCTCGAAAAGTGCCGTGGGGGCATTGCCCACCACATAGAGCGCGTCGGGATATTGCTCGGCAGCCTGTTGCATGCTGGCCTGACTGCGGGTGATGCCTTTCTCTTCGGCCATCTGTTTGGTTTTGGCATCGTTGATGTAGCAATGCACCTGGATGCCCAGACGGTCGAGGGCGCCCTTGCGGATGCCGCTGGCAGCCATGGTGACATCGGTGACGATGTGTTTCAGGGTGCCGTCCTTTACCTTATTATATATTAGTTCGGTGGCACGCTCATCCATCCACAGACAGTCTTCCATCGAGAAATCAACGGTGGTATGTATAGCATGTAGCAAAGGCCACAGGCGCCAGCGGGGCACGTCTGGGTGCTGCATCTCGGAAAGAATGGTGCGGAAGCTTTCCATCATGATAGACTGGCCGGGCTTTACGTCTTCCTGCTTCTCCTCGCGGTAGTACCCGCGTGGTGTAATAAAGATCTTACGCCCCTCGCCCTTTGGAGAGGGGGCGGGGGTGAGGCTTATGTACGACTGGGAGTTGCCTATCAGTACAACGGTGAACATGTCCACCTCCTCGGGGTCGAATGCACCCAGGGTGGTGAGCTTGACCTGCTGGTCGTCGCGCCCTGCCTGACGTACATAGCCTACGGGGGTGTCGGCACTGCGCTCCTGCAAGAAGAGCTCTTGCAGACGGTAGAGCTGCCAGTAGCGTCCGTGCGACTTGGGGTTATAGACAGCCGTGACGAAGTCGCCAACGGCAGCAGCACGGATGCGGCGCTCGATGACCGACCATGGCGTCATGAGGTCGCTCAGCGAGATGATACACATGTCGTGACCAATAGGAGCACCCAGCAGCGAGGCCGCCTTCTGGAAGGCAGAGATGCCCGGCAGTACTGTTACCTCGACATCGGTGGCAGCCTGTTCCTGCTGCATCTCGTAGATGAGCGGCGCCATGCCATAGATGCCGGCATCACCACTGGAAATGACCACCACGGTCTTCTCTTGCAATGCCAGTTGGAATGCCATCTCGGCACGTTCACGCTCTTTCTTCATGCCAGTATCTACACACTCGCATCCTTCTTTCAAGTATGGCTCAACAAACTGAAAGTAGTATTTATAGCCAACCACGGCATCGGCCTGACTGACGGCATGCAGTACGGCAGGTGTCATATCCTCTGGACTTCCAGGGCCTAAGCCCGCTATGATTATTTTCTTCATATTGCTTGCAAAGATACAAAAAATGATTAACTTTGCAAGCAAAAAGCATAAAAGAATCATTTTTACAGGACAATGAGCAGAATAGTTCTGATTACGGGTGGACAGCGCTCGGGGAAAAGCGAACAGGCAGAGGCTCTCGCACTGAGTCTGAGCACGCATCCTGTGTATATGGCAACGGCCCATGTGTGGGACGAAGAGTTCCGTCAGCGGGTTGAAAAGCATCAACAAAGGCGCGGGCCGCAGTGGACCAATATCGAGGAGGAACGCTGGCTGAGCAGACACGACGTGACAGGACGCGTGGTGTTGGTGGACTGCATCACGTTGTGGCTCACCAACTTTCTGGCAGACGACAAGACCACGGAACAGACCTTACGCGAGGTAAAAGACGAGTTTGACCGTCTGACGGCGCAGGATGCTACCTTTATCTTTGTGACCAACGAGATAGGCAGTGGCGGCGTGAGCGAGAATGCCCTGCAACGACACTTTACCGACCTGCAGGGCTGGATGAACCAGTATGTGGCCAGCAAGGCCGACGAAGTGATACTGATGGTGAGCGGCATTGCCGTCAAAATCAAATAGATCATGGAACTAAAAGACGCAATACAACAAAAAATAGATAACCTGAACAAACCGAAGGGATCGCTGGGACGACTGGAGGAACTGGCCATGCAGGTGTGCCTGATACAACAGACGCTGATACCGGCGCTGAAGCATCCCTGTCACCTGCTGTTGGGTGGCGACCACGGCATAGAGCGAGAGGGCGTCAGCGTGTCGCCCCGTGAGGTGACGTGGCAACAGATGATCAACTTCACCCATGGCGGCGGGGGCTGCAACATGTTCTGCCGACAACATGGGTTCGACCTGCGCATCGTGGATGTGGGGGTGGATTATGACCTGTCGGGTGTGGCGGGCATCGTGAATCGCAAGATTGCGCGAGGCACGCAGAACTTCCTGCATGAACCTGCCATGACGGAGGCGCAGTACAACGAGGCTCTGAACGTGGGTGCCCAACTGGTGGACGACTGTGTGGCAGAGGGGTGCAACGTGATTTGTATCGGTGAGATGGGTATTGGCAATACATCGCCCAGCAGTATCTGGATGCACCTCTATGGCAACATCCCTCTGGAAGACTGCATCGGCGCGGGCTCGGGACTGAACAGCGCGGGCGTGCAGCACAAGTACAAGGTGCTGCGACAGGCCGTAGATAACTATCTGGCGCTGCCTGCACCGCAGCCATCGCCACTGCGCTACTTCGGTGGTTTCGAGATGATAACAGCCATTGGTGCCATGCTGCGTGCTGCCGAACAGCACCTGGTGATATTGGTTGACGGGTTTATCATGACGGCCTGCGCCCTGGGTGCCGTGCAACTGAATGCTGAGGTGAAGAAGAATATGATTTTTACTCATTGTGGTGATGAGTGCGGACACCGCCGGATGCTGGACCTGTTGGGCGCCCGCCCGCTACTGAACTTGGGACTGCGACTGGGCGAGGGAACCGGTGCGCTGTGTGCCTATCCGCTGATAGACTCGGCGGTGAGGATGATGAACGAGATGAACAATTTTGACGACGCTAAGATAACTAAATACTTCTGATATGATATCGAGCTTGCACACGCCCTGGTACGACCGTCCTTGGGCGGCACTGATCTTTTTTACACGACTGCCGCTGTGGCGCATCTATCAGCCCCGCAAGGAGAGTTACCAGTCGGTGGTGGAGTGGTGGCCCCTAGCAGGATGGATCACTGGCAGCGTGACGGCAGCGGTGCTTTACTTTGGCAGTCTGCTGATGCCTTTCATGACGACTGTCATCGTGGCTATCATCGTCAGACTGCTGCTGACGGGGGCACTGCATGAAGACGGACTGGCTGACTTCTGCGATGGGTTTGGTGGTGGCGGTAGTGACCGCCAGCGCATACTGAGCATCATGAAAGACTCGCACATAGGTACCTATGGCGTGCTCGGACTGGTGGGCTATGAGTTGCTGCTATTTTCCTCGTGGTTCATGTTGGGCCCTGAGTGGGCTGCGCTGACGGTGCTGGCTGCCGATCCGTTTGCCAAGATGGTGACAAGTCAGCTGGTGATGATGCTGCCCTATGCCCGCCGTGAGGAGGAGGCAAAGATAAAGCTGGTGTATCGGCCTATAAGTACGTGGGCAGGCGTAGGACTGGCCCTGCAGGGACTGGTGCCCATGGCGCTCTACCTATTATATACGCGTATAGCCTGGGAATGGGTGCTGTTTGTGCCAGCACTGGTGATGTATTTCCTCTACCTGCTGATCAGGCGTAAGCTTAAGGGCTATACGGGCGATTGTTGTGGAGCGGTGTGTCTGCTGGTGGAACTGAGCATCTACGTGGTGGTTAGCATCGTAGCCATATAGCGCAAGGCTACCAATACGACCATGACAATCTCTGCCGTTCTGTTGACCAGGACGGCTTTTTTCATGTCTTGAGTGGTCAGCTCGCGTTCGTTTTGGCCAATAAACGGTTTGTAGAACAGTTCACCGAAATAGTAGTGCGGTCCGCCAAACCGGCAGTCGAGGATGCTGGCCAGTGCTGCCTCGGGATAGCCGCTATTGGGCGAGGCATGCTGACGGCCGTACTTCCGGATAAAAGAGAGCCGCATGAAGAAGCCTCGCTTTGGTGATGTGTGCAGGGGCGTGCAGATCATCAGTACTGCCGTGAGTCTTGCAGGGAGATAATTTGCCACGTCGTCGATATGAGCTGCCCAGCAGCCGAAGTCCTTATAGCGTTCGGTCTTGTAGCCAATCATCGAGTCGAGCGTGTTCACCATCTTATAGGCCAACATGCCGGGCGTGCCCAGCAGGGCAAACCAGAAGAGGGGGGCAATGACACCGTCAGAGAGATTCTCTGCCAGCGTTTCGAGGGCAGCAGTGCGCACCTCCTGGGCCGACAGCTGGGAGGTGTCGCGACCTACGATGCGTGCTACCTGCGTTCTGCCTTCGTCCAGCGAACGGTCGAGGGCTAAAAAGACCTCGCGTACCTCGCGAATCAGCGTGGTGCCAGCCAGACAGTAGAAGATGATGACAGAGTCGAAGATAACTCCTATGTTGAAGGGAAGGAAAAAGAGATAGTGGCGGATGAGATATGCGACAATAAAAACTGATATGATAAGGCCAATGGTCATGAGTGCACCCTTCATTTGGCGATGAGGCCCCTTGTTTAGTCTGTGCTCGAAGAAGGCGATGGTCTTGCCAAACCACACAATGGGGTGGGGCAAACGAGCAGGGTCGCCAAAGAGAAGGTCCATGACCCATCCAATGAGTAGTGAGAGAACCTTAATCATTCGCTTAAGATTTGATAGATACGTGCCATGTCCACGTGTTGGCGTACGTGGTCGGCCAACTTGTTGTATTGTTCCTCTTTGAAATCGGCAAGACTCTGTGTCGGCGTGGCGGTCGTTGTCAGGCCCTTGAGGAGATGCTCGATGACGGGAGCGTTGTCCAGAAAACCGTGGATATAGGTGCCGATGCAGTGGTCTGTCTGCAGGATGGGCTCGTCGGTAGAGCTGACGCCCTGATGAATCTCGTAGCCCTGGCAGGTCTGACCGTTGAACTGGAAAGTTATTTGTTGGGTCTTCTTCTCGGAGGTCATCGTGGTGTGGATAGGCAGAAGTCCTAATCCCGGCAGAGAGGCAATGTTGCCTCCCTCAATGCCGTCGGGGTCGTTGATGGTCTGTCCCAGCATCTGGTAGCCACCGCAGATGCCTACCACCGTCTTGCCATTGCGATGGGCGCGCTGAATGGCCTGCGCACAACCGTTGCGGCGCAGCTCCATCAAGTCGTCGAGTGTGGCTTTGGTGCCGGGTAGAATGATTATGTCGGCCCGGGCAATATCAGCGGTGTTGTTGGTGTAGAAGAGGTTGACGCGCGGGTCACGCTCCAGGGTGTCGAAGTCGGTGAAGTTGCTGATATGTCTGAGCAGCACCACGGCAATGTTTACCTTGCCCTCGGCCAGTTCGCGGCGTTTCATCTCCAGACTGACGCTGTCTTCTTCGTCGATAAAGATGTCGCGAAAGTAGGGCACCACACCCAGCACGGGGATGCCACAGATGTTCTCCAGCATCTGGCGTCCCTGGTCGAACAGGCGCATGTCGCCACGAAACTTATTGATGATGATGCCCTTGATGCGCTGGCGGTCTTCGGGTTCTTGCAGCATGATGCTGCCATAGACCGAGGCAAAAACACCACCGCGGTCGATGTCGGCCACAAGAATCACGTCGGCATGGGCATGGCGAGCCATCGACATGTTGACCAGGTCGCGGTCTTTCAGATTGATTTCGGCAATGCTGCCAGCTCCCTCCATCACGATGGGATTATAGCGTGCTGCCAGGCGGTCGAAGGCTTCGCATACAGCTCGGCGGTAGTCGAACCCAGTGCCCGTGCGCCAGTAGTCGTAGGCATCCTTGTTGCCAACGGGGCGCCCGTTGAGCACCACCTGCGAGGTGTGGTCGGAACTGGGCTTCAGCAGCAGGGGGTTCATGTCTGTATGACAAGCAATGCCTGCGGCCTCGGCCTGTACGGCTTGGGCACGACCTATCTCTAAGCCGTCGGGTGTGGCATAGGAGTTGAGCGCCATGTTTTGTGCCTTGAAGGGAGCCGGTTGGTAGCCGTCTTGCTTGAAGATGCGACAGAAGGCAGCGGCAATAATACTCTTGCCTACATCACTGCCTGTTCCTGCCAACATGATGGGGTGTAACCCTTTACCCCCTAAGTTAGGGGGCAGGGGATCTGAAGAGGCAGTTTCTTTGTGATTGTTCAGACCCCTATCGTCCCCTAACTTAGGGGACATGTAGAGATGCGTATAGCTGGCTAATACGTTTTTATATCTGAATACTGGCGTTGGCACAGGTTCGCCTTTGGCATTATAGACCTGCGTGATGCTTTCAGGCGTCGCTGCAAACTGGGTGTAGTGGAACTCGTGACCACGATATTCCTTACCGTCCAGCATAAAACTGCGATAGCCAAGCGACAACTTGCGGTCTGCCTTGCGAGCCGAAATGCAGTGGGGCAGAACGCCGCACATGGGATATTCGCCCTCGTCGGTGATGATTTCTTCGCAGAGATACATCATTCCTCCACATTCTGCCACGACATGTCCGCCCTGCAAGGCATAGTTGCGGATGGCCTCTCGGCATGCTTTGTTCTGTACCAGTGCCTCGAGATGTTTCTCAGGATAGCCTCCCGGCAGATAAAGAAGGTCTATATCGGTGAGGTCTGGCGTGTCGGTCTCGGGATCGAAAAACTGTGGTTGAGCGAAACTGTCGATAACTTCTGTATAGAGAAATGAAAACGACTCTTGATTGCGGGCTATCAGCACCTTTTCGGGGCGTGTAGGTTTAGTTACGGCGGACTGGCACTTTGCCGTAACTAAAGTGGCACTTTGCCGTAACGAAACTGTAGGTTTGCCGTAACTAAACTTACTCTCTTCCGAAACAAGTGTTTTCCAGTCCACATGGCTTTCTATCAGTGCGAGCAGTTCGTCGCTGCAGGTATCTTCTGAGAAGTCGAGCCCCAGATAGCGTGAGCCCGTCTCCAAAGCCTGACTCTTGGGCAGATAGCCCAGACAGGTGATGCCAACGTCCTGACACACCTGCTGCAACATGGCATAGTGGCGGTCGGACCCCACCTTATTAAATATAATACCGCTGATGCGTACCCGTGGGTCGAACTGCAGGAAACCCTTTAGTAGTGGTGCCATAGAATAGGCAGCGCTCTTGGCATCGACGACCAAAATGACGGGGATGTCGAGTGTGCGAGCGATCTCTGCCGACGACCCCATGTCGCGGTCGTAGCCATCGAAGAGGCCCATCATCCCTTCCACCACGCAGATGTCGGCCTGATTGCCATAGCGGCAGAAGAGTTCTTCGACATGCTCTGGTGTAGCCATAAACGTGTCTAGGTTGACGCTGGGACGACCGCATACCGCCTCATGGAACTTCGTATCTATATAGTCAGGTCCACACTTGAACGGCTGCACCCGGTAGCCCTTCTTGGTGAAAAGGGCCATCAGGCCGCGGGCTATTGTGGTCTTCCCGCTGCCACTGGTGGGGGCTGCTATGAGAAAAGCGGACTTCATACGGCGACAAAGATAGTTATTTATTCTGAATTGGAGAAGCCGAAAGGATGCAAAGTGAGAAATAAGGCATCTGTCGGGCCATGATTTCTTCAGAATGGGTGGTGTGGAAAGCATTTGGCATGCCAATATTCTCGAAATAATGGCATGTGATATGTGCTTCTTGCTGCAACAGACTCTTCACTGCCTGCTGACACTGCGATAATTTCATGATGACTACCACATGATGGGATGTCAAAAGCTGACGAAGTGTAGCTGCGTCGGCATCGCCAGGCAGAATGATGAGGCGTTCGTGCTGACTCACCAATGAGAGGCCTGCCTCGGCAGCGGCAGCGATAAACGAAGGGATGCCGGCCGACTGAACAGTGGGTATGCCTTGACTCTGAAGTCGGTCCATCACGTAGTGGATGGAGGCATAGATGCTGACATCGCCTTCGACGGCAACAACCACCCGTTGGTCCTCATGGTAACACTTGACACAATCGTTGTAGATGGCATCGTAAACCAAAGAAACCGCCTGACGGTCCTTGAGCATAGGCAGCTCGAAGACCCTCAGGCGGTTGTTGTCGCACCACTCGCCAATAATCTCGGTGGCACGTGATCGCAATGTCCCCTCAGTACTTCTTGTCGCAGGCACCATGACAATGTCGGCTTCTTTTAGCGTCTTTACAGCTTTCAATGTCAGCAACTCGGGGTCGCCAGGTCCCAGCGATAGGAATGTGATAGGAGTCATACGTTTTATTTTTCAAAGAAACGAATCTGATCGAAGTAGATACCAGACGCCAACTGGGCACCTTTTGTCACGCTGCCAGTGGCCACATCGTAGATGTAGATGCGGTTCTCGGTGTCGTTGCTGATGCCAAAATATGCCTTATTCTCCTTGGCGTTGTAAACAGAACGCTGAGAGAAACTGCCGGCACTGTAGGGCAAATCTTCACCGTTGTACTGCAAACGAGTAGCTGTCTTGGCGTTCAGGTCAACAACAGAATAATAGTAAGCCACGTCCTGGATGCCAGTGCCCACGGTGTTGTCGCCTGAGTAAACCAGCGCCTTGTTGCCGCCCAGATACTGGATGGTCAGGATCTTACCCTTGGTGCCAGGGAAGGCATTGTAACCCTCTTCGAAGTCGTACTCACCCTTCTTGATGCGCAGCAGGCAACCATAGTATTTCTTTGATACAGAGTTGAAAGCCGTCAGGTAAAGGTTGTCGTCTTTGTCGAAGAAGATGAAGTCCTGTAGCAGTTCGCCATAGGCAGAACCTTGCATCTGGGCAGCTTCTTTATTGATAATCTCCTGCTCTACCTCCATGCTCTCAGGGTTGATCACAGCAATACGGAAGAAGGGCTCGTTGGTGCTCTTGTTGCTTCCGCTGGTCACACCTTTGTTGTTGTAGAAATAGAACAGTTTGTTGTCGCTCTTACGATAAGCCAACAAACCACTGGTCGAAAGCACGTTGTAACCCTCTGCCACCTGAATACCGGCAACGGTTCCTTCAGCGATGATGCTCATGTCGGTGGTGTTCAGCTTGGTCCATATCACCTTGGTGTGAGCATCGTCGGTTGACATGATGAGCAAGGTGTTCTTGTTGAGCCATGCGTGGGTGTAGTTACGTGGAGCATAGGTGTTCTGGTCGAACTTCTGTTCCTGAACGGCAGTTATCTGATTGTCCTTCAGCTGCAGCTTAGAGAAGCGGTCTTTTGAAGAAGGAACCTGATACATGAACTCATCATCGTAGATGCTCTCAATAGTATAATCGGTAATCTCGACACCATTGCCATCGAAAGATATCAGCGTGTCGGGATTGCTCAGCGACGCAGTGCTTAGCGTGATGTGGGTCTCGGTTTTGCTCATACCGCCGTACTTGCCGACTGTACAGGTCAGGTCGTAGTGAGCGGTGCTCTCTTCCTTGGTTTGTTCATTACTTGTTTCGTCGTCTTCGCAAGCGGTGAAAGAGGCAGTCATCAGTAGTACTGCCATCAGTGAATGAATGAAACTTAGCTTTTTCATTGTCTTGTATTTCTGATTAATTAAGTTGAAAATATTTATTGTAATAATAGTCTGAATTTGGCAAACAGGGTGCGTCCTGGTTTCTGCAACTTATAGTTGTCGTAAACGGTGGCGTCGAAGATGTTCTCGCAATCCAACGAGATGCTGTAGCGGCGGTTGTGCCAGGTGTAAGTGGCGTTGGCACCTACGATGTTTTTCTCGGGAATACGTGCCTTGGTACTCTTGCTGCCATAGGCCTCCCAAGAGAGAAAGAACCAGTGTACCCACTGATGGTCGGCGCAGAGTGACAGGTGGTCATTTTTTTGAAAGACATCTTTTAGCGTGTAGCGCACCTCTGCCGATGAAAACAACCATGGGCGGTTGGGCACCCGGTTGTTGAAAGTGGCATTCCGTTGTCCGTTGTCTAAGTAGCGCAGACGGTTGCGTGCATCCTGCCAACTGATGTTTCCTATCAGTTGTAACCTGCTGTCCCAGTCGTAGCGTATTTCTCCCTCCATACCTTTGATATGTACGGCAGGTTCGTTGCTGTATTGCATCATTCCTTCTTTTTCGGCTATCTGTGGCTGAATGTAGTTGTCCACATAGCGAAGAAAACCGTTTGCCTCATAGAACAATGTGTGTTGTCCGCTGCGTAGGGTGCCGAATAGTCCTATGTTCAGGTTGTCGCTACTCTCGGGCTTCAAAGCCATGTTGGCATAAATGGTGGTCCCGTTACCTAGTAGTTCACGTGCCAGGGGCAGGCGAGTGCTGTGCTCATAGCTGGCTTTGATGGTTAACAATTTGAGAATCTGGAGCCGGGTACCGATGCCACCGCCAAAATGGTTCTTGGTGTTGCTGCCTTTCACATCGCGTGAGTTGGTGAGGAAAGCCAAGTCGGTTTGTTCCACTGACAGGTGGTTGATGTAGTCTTTGAGAAAGAATGTGTTATACATTCTGCCTTGCCACAGTGACTGGTTGTATGCCAAGCCAATGATATGTTTGGCCAACACATCGTTAGCCGGTGTAAACTCCTTATCCACTTCGTCCCATCGATGATTGCCAATGCGATTCATGGTGTAGGTGAAATCAAACATGTGGTGGTCGGAAAGATGATAGTTCAATTCGGCACGAACCACCGTTGTAGGACGTTTGATATGTCGTAACTGGAAATTCCTGCCGTTAATCTCGTTGCGTCCACTATAAATATAATCGCCATTCCAGTCATATTGGCGATGGGCAGTGTCCGTTGCTATAGAATGGTCCCAGGTATGTGAAAAGGAAAGGTTTGCGCTAAGGTTTTCCGTCAGGAAGTGGCGCTTTTGGTAGCGGGCACCAATGCTCCAGGCCGTAGTGTTGCGCTCAGCCATACCGATGACGCGTGTCTGTACCTGTCCGGTCTGCAGTTCCTTGTTGGTCTGCAGGTAGCTGGTGCCGATAAAGAATTCGTCTGTCCACCATTTGTCTTTGACCCCCACTTCCATCTGACCTATGAAAGAAAGGTAGTCATCGTGAAAGCGCTTGCGGTTTTGAGGAAGGTATTTTCGCACAGCCTCGTCCCACAGTTCCACACCTTTCATTGTGTAGTCGTTTTTGGAATAGTCGAAGCCAAGGGTAGGGCGGATGGTCAGTCCATTCTTGAAGATATATTGTGCGTTGAAGTCGGCCTTATGGGTGTGGAAAGAACCTACGCCATACGACACATCCATGTAGTTGCTCTTTCGCTGATTAGTTACAATGTTGATGGCACCACCCAGCGCATCACTATTCAACCAGACAGGCACCACACCTTTATAGATTTCTATGTGGTCAATTGTGCTGATGGGCAGATTGGCAAGTGTGGCACCCGAGCCTTTTACGTCGAGGGGAATGCCATCGATAAAGTAGCGCACGGCATTGCCAGACATACCATTGATGCTTAGGTCGAAGTCGGAACCCAGCCCGCCTTCCTCGCGAATCTTAACCCCTGCCGTTCGATCGATAATGTTGTTCAGATTGTTGATGCTGCCTGCAAAAGAGCGAATGTCAACGGCATTCACTGTCAGCGCACCTTCGCGCAGTTGTTGTATCTTGCTCTTGCCGGTGATGGTCACATCGGATAGGGTCACAGAATCGCGCATGTGGCTCTTCCGTGACTTCTGTGCTGAGGCTGTTGCTGTACCGCCAATCCACAGCATGATGGGCATCATCGCAAGGATAATGTGGGTAGTTGTTTTCATTGTTAACTGTTGGGCCTTGTCCCGAGGCATCCACGTTGTATCTGTTTTGTTTGTAGAGCAGACACTGTCTGCTCCCTTCTTTGGCAGGTTTCCTGACTTTCTCCCTCAAAAAAGTCTGCCTTCCCGAATGTTGCTTCAGTGGCTTCCTGTTGACTTTTCCATAACGAAGATTACAGTAGCGGGCACTGTTCAGGTTTTACACCTGATTCCCTCTCTTCCCCAGTGAAACACGGGGGAATCACCAAATCGGCAGCAAAGGTACAACATTTTTTTGACTAAAGTTGTTGTTTGTTCAAAAAAAAGTGTAACTTTGCACCCGCAATGTTGTAAAAAAACACTGCCCACAGAGGTGCGCTTAGCCGCGCTTAATTGGGAATAGGGGTGAAAATCTCCAACTGTCCCGCAGCTGTGAACTCCATTATGGCTCTTAAGCATAAACGCCATTGTCCATTTGGGCGAGAAGGCGCTTGAGAGTGGAGGAAAGTCAGAAGACCAGCCTCTTGTAGGAAATTGACGATATGCTTTCGATGTAAGGGCATATGGTACTAGCTATGACAAGACGTAGAATTGTGTACAACCATAACTGTGCATGTGTGTATTATTATATAAGTAATAAGTCAGGAGAACGTCCTGTCGTGAGATAGTACGTTCTCTCTTTTATCTTTAAAAAGAGATTCATGAAACGCATCGCAATAGTGGCAGGATTGCTGTTAGGCATCATGCCGGCCATAAAAGCCCAAAAGGTGATACAGGGCGACAGCCTGCAGGAGGTGGTGGTGACGGGTACAGGTACTCGGCATCTGCTACGGACAGCGCCTGTTCAGACCGAGGTGATTACGAGCCGCGACCTGCAGCAGTTTGCAGGACGCAGCATCGAGGAGGTCTTGAGCAGTTTATCGGCTAGCTTTGCTTTCAACGAGGACGATATGGGGTCGCATCTGCAGCTGAACGGTCTGGGCAATAGCTATGTGCTGATCTTGCTGGACGGCAAACGACTGCATGGCGACAATGGCGGACAAAACGATTTAGGACTGATTGATCCGGCACGTATCGAGCGCATTGAAATAGTGAAGGGGGCAGCATCGGCTCTCTACGGCAGCGATGCTATTGCTGGCGTCATCAACATTATTACACGCAAGCAGGAAAGCAACATACAAATAGACCATGAGACACGCGGCGGAAGCTATGGCGACCTGCGTCAGCATAATGGCGTAGGCATAGCTTTCGGACGCTTTAGAAGCTACACCAACTTCCACTTCCGTCACAGTGATGGTTGGCAGAATACCGGGGTGGAAGACCCTACCCAGATAGGTGGCAGAGTTGTGACGGATTCACGCAATAAGACAGTCAACAGAAACGAGCTTTGGCAGGTGGCCGAACGCCTGTCGTATCATCCAAGGAAAGACATGGAAGTCTATGCCGAGGGTATGATGTATCATAAGCGCATCTATCGTCCCAATGGCAAGTATTCCTTTGCCGATGTTCATGGCTACGACCTGTCCTATGATGATGCTGCCGTCTCGTCGGGCTGGTCTTGGCAGCGAAAGAATGGCACACAGCTCAGTGCCGACATCAGTTGGAACCGCCATGCCTATTTCTATGATTATACGTCAGAGAATGGATGGGTGGTGGAAAGTGATAACCCCGCAATACCTTTTATCTATTATAAGGGAGACCGCGCACTGCAGGCAGACCAGCGTCGCTTTCTCTCCCACCTGAAAGGAGTCTTCCGCTTGTCGGAGCATCATCGCCTGAGCACAGGCTATGATTATCGCTTTGACTGGCTGAAGGCTCCTTTACGTATTAATAAGGATCGCGTGACAGACTGGACACAGGCTGTATATGTACAAGACGAGTGGAACCCATTGGCGAACCTGAACGTGACAGCGGGTCTCCGTCTGGACCACAACCAGCAGTTCGGATTGCACCTGACGCCAAAGATCAGCGGTATGTGGAGTCTGGGCGATGTGGTATTGCGGGCTTCGTGGGCACAGGGATTCAAGTCGCCAACACCTAAGGAGTTGCACTATCGCTATGTGCGTGACATGGGTGGCGTGCGCCTGTTCTTGGGTAATACCGATCTGAAACCTCAGACCAGCAATTACTTCTCGCTTAGCACGGAGTATCACATCCGCCAGCTCACCGTCAGTCTGACGGGCTATTACAATAAGGTTGAACATATGATTAATCTGGTGACCATCCCCAAGCAACAGGCGCCTGCCGACCTTCTGATACAGTATGCACCGGCTTTTGTTCGGCAGTATAAAAACCTGGAGGATGCCTATACCACCGGTCTTGACTTCAACGTGAAGTGGAATGTCACCAAAGAGATCCAGGTGGGTGGCGGCTATAGCCTGTTGCAGGCTCGTGGTAGCGTGTATGACGAGAATACCGAACAGTTGCGACGTATGACCATCGACGGAACGGCTCACCATAAGGGCAACGTCTTTCTGACCTGGAACCATCGTTTCACTCCGTCGTACCGCCTCGGCGTAGGACTCTATGGTCGTGCTTCTTCCACGCGATATTACGAGAACTACGGCAATGGCAAGGGTTACCAGCTGTGGCGTCTGTCTACCAATCATGACCTCTTCCACATGAAGACCACCACCTGTAGGGTAGAGGCAGGCATCGACAACCTGTTCAACTATGTGGACCGCACGCCCCATCTGCGCCATCTTGGTACCACTACGCCCGGCACCACGGTCTATGCATCGCTAATCCTACGATATAATCACGGCAAAAAGATAAACTATAATAAACATTACTCAACATTAAAATCAAACAACAATGAAGAAGATTAAGTTCTTACTGATGGCTTTTCTGGCCATGACAATGAGTGCGGGCTTTGTAGCTTGCGATGATGAAGACAACCAGCAGAACAACTTTACGAAGTATCTGTCTAGTGTAGAGTCGCAGGTGAAGGCCAAAAAGGCAAAGAGCAACAATAAGAAGGCGCTGCTTCTCGTGGCTTTCGGTTCTACGTGGGAGAATGCCCACCAGACCTTCAAGGACATTGTGAACGACTACGAGAGTGATCAGGCTTTCAAGGATTATGATATCTACTTCTCTTTTACCTCGGCTATTTGTATCAACAAGAGCCGTGAGGGCGAGCACTACGAGAGTCAGGACTTCTATGCGCCCAACTTCTGGTTGGAGGCCATTGGTCGTCAGCAGTATGAAGAGGTGCGTGTACAGTCGCTCCACGTGATTCCTGGTGAGGAGTTCCTGCGCTTGCGCGATAACTATATCAAGGACTTCAAGAACAATGTCTATGGCGACCTCGATGATCAGTATCTGGAAGAGGGCGTCAAGGTGTTTATCGGTGGCCCTCTGATGGCAGAGCAGGAAGATGTAGAGGCTGTTGCAGCTGCACTGAACAGCAACTTCAGTGAGTATGTGAAAGACAATAAGGTGATGGCATTCCTGGGGCATGGTAACCCCGAGGGCTATAACTATGGCAATGGTAATGTGCGCTACGAGCAGTTGGAGACCGCCCTGCAGGCTATCAATCCCAACTATTACGTGGCTACTGTCGATATGGAAGACAACCTGCTCGACGACCTTTATGAGCGCATGAAGGACCGAGTGACTCCTGGTACCACCATCACGCTCCACGCCTTGATGTGCATTGCCGGCGACCATGCCCACAACGATATGTCTGGTATCGAGAACGAGGGTGACAGCTGGCGTGAGTTCTTTGCAGAAAAAGGCTACAACTGCAAGTACGACGGCAACGATGCTAATACGGCTAACACTTGTATCCTGAAAGGTCTTGGCGACTATGCCAACATCCGTGCTATCTGGAAGAAGCACACCAAGGAAGCCGTAGAGATGTTTGCAGAGTAAACTTACAATAGGATGAATAAAAGAAAGCGTGTTGCCCGTATGAGCAACACGCTTTCACGTTATATAATAAAACTTTAGTTCTCTTTTATAATAGTGACACAGCACGCTTATATTTCGAAGTGTGAGGGGAATTTTATTGACCGCCGTCAAAATCCCAATCATCGTAATCTTCATCGTCAACAAACTGACTTTCCACAGGGCTGCCTGTTAGCAAATAGGACTTATACTTAAGCATTACCACGCTTGTGGCGGGTTTTTCATATTTTTTCTTCATTGCTGTGTCCTCCTATTTGTTAATGTACTTTTTCCCATTGTGGATATACATGCCCTTCTGGGGTTTCCCGTTGAGTTGACGACCATTCATGTCGTAGTAGTGCTCTGTTCCGTCGGCATCGATGGTGCGGATGACAGCGTCGATAGTAGTCGCCTCACCGTCGTCTATGACCATGTTAAGAGCGCGGGCACCACTATTTGAAGTAGCTTGGAAGTAAGCATGGAAGGGACCAATGTAAGCCTTCGGCTGGTTCTCAGGCACCTTGTGCCATTTGCCGTCGCTCTGCAGCAGATAGGTAGGCTTCTTGGCATCGTAGAGCGAGCTGTTAGGTATCTCCACTGTAGTGCCCTTGAACATAAAGCCGCCGATGGCTTCAGGATCACTCGTTGGCGGAGTGGCTATGGTGGTGGCGTCAGTAGTGGATAGCTTTACCGCATCTTCACCCTCCACAACGATATAATATGGTGTGTAGGCAGCCATTTCCTTATCTTGCACCTCGTTGAAGGTGACGGTGGTCACCCCTGTGTCGGTTGCTATCGTTGTAGGAGCATAGACCTTGGCGTTCTCTGCTGTGAGTGTCAGCGCATAAGGCAGGTAAACCGTGTAGCCGCGCCCCTCAAAGCGTTCCTCAGATGTCATTTTGGGAGGATACACCAGTTTACCGTCTTTATCCTTCAAGGGTATCTCTTCGTAAACGGGATTGCCGCTTTCGTCGGTGACGGTTGTTGCATAGATAACGCTCTTGCTTCTGAGCGTACGTCTTAGCGACACCGCGCCCGTCGTCGTGATGGTGACTGGCGGATTGAAGTCCCAACCGTCTGTCAATTCTATGCTGTTGGCATTGCCGCCAATAACGACATTCGCCTCGCCCTGAGCTGCGCTGTTTCCAGCAGGCAGATAGACGATGGTACACTCGCTCATGCCATAGAAGGAATTGTCGGTGTCGCTACGGCTGACGTTCACCGTCGTAGCAGTTCTGTCATTATTAATGAAGCCAGTAACATTCGACATATCAACATAGCGAAGGTTGTATGCCTCGTCGAACACTGCACCGTCCAGCTTGTATTGCTTGCCTGCGGGGAAGGTGATGCTGGTCAGTCCATTGCAAGACGCGAAGCAGTTGCCCATTATCCAAACGTATGTGTTTGTGAGGTTTTCTGTAGGTATCGTATAGTCGCCGGTCTTGCCTGGAGCGCAGACTACGACATAGCTGCCATAGTCTGTATTGTGTATCAGCACGTTATCTACACTGCTGTAATTATTTGTGTTACCGTCTGCCACGGTAATTGTGGTCAGCTTAGGACAGAAGGCCAGGAAGTTGCCCTTATGGTTTGCGAAGCCTGTACCGATAGCAAAACTGGTGAGCTCGTCACAGCCGACGAAAGCATCCTCGCCAACGTTGGTCACGGCATCAGGCAGGATAACGCTTGTCAAGGCGTCGCAGTTCTCAAAGGCACTGGCACCGATGGACGTAATGTTACGGCCAATGGTGACGGACGCCAGCGTCGGGTTGTCCTTGAACACTCCGTCGAGGATGGCGGTGACGGGCTTTTCGTTATAGGTGTCGGGGATGGTGAGGCTCGTGGCACTGCCCGTATATTTCACAATCTCGTAACTCGCGTCGCCTTCACCTGCCGGACGATAGGTGAAACCGCCGTCCACCTCGTCTATACAGTTGGCAAGATACATGTCCTTCAGCGTGGAAGGCACAGGATAATCAATATAATTGCCAGTGAAGTAGTACCAGTTGCCCTTGCCCAGCACGCCTTTTATGCCGTCTTGCTTCATGTCATTCTCCGCGTAATATTTATTCCCAGACTCTGACAGTGTACTTTCTCCTTCCTGCAAACCTATGAGACCACTTCCGCCGGAAGCACTCCAATAGGCGCAATTGGTGATTGTGCTTTCTTCGTTGCGATTTGTCTTTCCAACGATGTTTCCCTTAACATGGACACTCATGATATCCAGAAAGCCTGTTCTTGCATAGCAGCGACTGACTGTAACGCTACCGGCACCGCCGACAATACCTCCCATTGTTGAGGATTCATTTTTACTGTTCCATAGCTGGTTGAGGGCAGCGCAATCGGTGATGATCACGTTGTTATAGACATTGCCAACAATACCTCCTATCCATCCCGTGCTTTGCGCCTTTCCGTAGAACATACAGCGCTCAATGGTCGCATTGCTTGCATACCCCACAATACCTCCGACGCTGCCTGATCCGGCAACGATATAGTCAGTTCCCGTAACAAGAATATCGCTGAGATGCGTATTGCCGTTAGCATAGCCAAGCACAGTGCCCTGATAGTCTGAACCCGACACCGATGGATTCTTCAGATGCATATTATAGATGGTGGCGTTTTCGGCATAGCCAAACAGGCCATTGTACTCTACTGCCCTGTCAACCTTGAGGTTCTTGATGACATGACCGCCACCGTTGAAGATGCCGTTGAAAGGATGTGATGAGGTGCCGATAGGCGTCCACTTATCAATACTTGACAGGTCGAGGTCTGTGGTCAGTGTCACCATCTTGTTGTTGCTGCCTTTATACTTGTTGCCACCGTTCACGGCATCGCGGAAATCTATCAAGTCCTGCAGCGAAGTAATCTCCTGCGGGGCATCGTTCAATTCGTAGATACGCGTGAAAGCCTCCTGCCATCCCACAGTCTCCCAGCCGCGCGCCGAACCGTTGTACTTGGTGCTGAGGTAACTGCCGCAACTTCCTTCCGGCACGTATAAGATACGCGACGCTGCCATTTCGGCCATACCCTCTTTTGTTCCCGTAGAACTAAACACGTCGTTCAGATGCCATGCTGGAGCCGCTGTTGCCTTGCTGGTTACGTTCTTCAGAGAAGCCATGTTGACAAAGGCTCCACGCTCTATGGATGTCAGCGTGGAAGGAAGGTTGACTTCTGTGACCGAGGAGCAGCCAACAAAGGCGTAGTCACCAATCGTCTGCACCCCCTCGCCAATGGTGATTTTTGTCAGGCCGTTGCACAGGCGGAAGGCCACCGGTCCTACTTCGACCTGGTAGTCTGTGCCGCTAATATTGACCGATCCGGGTATGGTCAGTTGCCCCTCTGTCCAATAAGGAATACAACTGTTGTATCCATTGCCCAGCACGACTTTATGGTTAGTTCCGTCGATTCGAGCGACGGCGGTTTGCAGACTGCCGTTTACAGTCACGTTGATGCTGCCTTGTGTGTAGTCAGCACACACCGTAAGTGGCAGCAGCATAGCTAACAGTATCAGTATGTAATTTTTCATTGTTGTTGCCTCCTGTCATTTTTATTCTTTACCTTTGAGCACCCATTTCATCAGTTGATAGTCGGGCGACGTGACGCTGCCAAAAAAGAAGAAGTCCTGACCGGCAGGCACGTGGTCGGCTGTACTGCCCGTGTCGATAATCATCACGTCGGCCTCCGTCTCATTTTCCGTTGTATGCGGTGGACGTACGCCTTCTCTTTCAGAAGGCTTGTCGCCCTCATTAGCAAAGTAATAGGTCAGTTCGCTCTGTCGCTCCATAAATTTGAGCAGATTGACGTAGGGCACCACGGTATCGTAGGTGGTATGGTAGAACCCGATGCGCTTCTGTGGCCGCCAACCAACCGTCAGATTGTTGCTCTCTAATGCCTTCACGAGGTCCTTCATGAAATCATTCTGAAGCTCCTCACCCTTGGTAAGTCGCCTGAAATCCGCCAGGCATTTTTCCGTGAGCATAAACCTCATGTTTCCATGAACATTATCACCGTCATCAAATGGAAAAAGACTGTCTTTTTGAAGAATCTGTTTTCCATTATGAATACCGGTTTCCTTTATTAGACGGAACATTTCGTTCACGTCGCCCGTGCTATATTGGTCTTTGGCATCGGGATTCTTCTTTGCTTCGATATAGTCAATAACACCCGTGTTGAGGAAGTTTTGCGTCAGGAAGTCGGTTATGGCATACTGGCGCATATAGGGATTGCTGTCGAGCATACCTTTCAGTATGAGCGGCATGACGATAGGCATTGAGACGCGTTCTTTCCGATGAGAAGTCTTTATGAAAGGGTAAGTGGTGCTACCATCGTCCGTCATATAGTACTGCAGATGGTCAACAGGACTGTAAGGCCCGTCGCCACACACCGAACCGGCAAAGTGCAGCTCGTCTGTGAGGTCGTTGGTCTCAATGTACTTATGCGTGGCCAGCGATACGGAGCCGCCCTGCGAGAAGCCTACACAAATGGTCTTCCAGCCATCGTCCAGCGGCAGCTCCTCTTCTCTGGCCACCTTCTGTTGGTAGAGTGCCAGCCCGTAGCGGGTTGCATCAACACACTGGCGGGCGGTGAGCTCCTGATAGAGGTAGGGGTGCGGTCGGTCTTTGGTCAGTCCGTAGCCTTCGTAGTCGGGCAGGATGACCAGGCAGCACGGCTGCCGTAACAGGTCGTAACGGGTATAGAAGAGCATCATGCCTGTATCGGTTCTGAAATTATCAAGCCCCAATATGCTGGTGTTCCTCTCATACGAGGTGGGACATTCCCAGTTGCTGGTGATGGTGACGTGACAGCCAATCACCACATTACTGGGGCGGATCTTAATATCTGATATCAGCGAAGAGCCCCAGGGCCAGCCCATGAGAATATCCGCAAAATCATCCACTACGGTGTTCATGGGCACTCCCATTAATGCGGACAGCCGAACAGGATTGCCGTCGGCATCAACCGAAGGATAGGTATAGTAATACAGACGTGCCGACGAGCGTTCCTGTTTCCCCTCGTAATTCCAGTCCTGGTCGGGCGTAATGGTTGGTGCGTTGCGGCGTGCCTTGGCGCGCTCTATCAGTTTCTTGATGGCTGCTCGTTTGGCAGCCATCTTTACCTCAAACTCTTCCGGGGTGTAGGTCGCCATGCCGTCATCAATCGTCACAGTGTCGCTTTGTCCCGTCTGAGGGTTCACATACACACTGTCGTGGCTGCTAAAGACAGCATACGCCACTTTGGTCACCACAACGTCGTTGACATTCACGGGCTGATGCAGTCCGTCAGTAGTCACATTCTGTGCATTGGCAGCAAGCAGCACGAGCAGCCCCATAATTGTTGAAAGAATCCTTTTCATCTTGTTTTTTGGTATTTAGTTTTCTATCTGTCTGTTTTACTTATGAATCATAGCGAGATACCGGCAAATTCATACACATTGTCCTTGATCTGCTCCTCAGCATTGTCAATGAGGTCTTTCTTCAGTTGCTGCTTGGCCTCCTCGGTACCCGGCATGAAGTTCTCCATCTGGAGCATGGTGGCGCCAATGTGGTGGAAGAGACCGTAGTCAACGTGGTTGCCCCAGTCGCCGAACTCCGTCTCGACGGTGCAGCCGTGGGCTTTCAGGTAATCGGCCATCTCTTGGCCTACGTGCCAGTCCATGTACTTGTCGCCGGCAGAGTGCATAATGTAATATTTGGTCTTGGTGTTGGGATGCCAGGTCTGTCCTTCGCCGCAAAGGGAGTTCTCGCGGAGCTTCTGGGCCAGTTTTTTGCCGACGGTCGACTGAGGATTGAGTGCATCGGGCGTCAGAATAAGGTTGACAGGGCAGTCCTTGGCTTTTGCTTCATCACCACCAGCAATGAGCTTGTTGATGTCCCATGTGCCGTAATCCTTGGAGAGTATCCACTTCTGGATGTTGCTGGCAAGAGGCTCTACAAACACGTCCTTGTAGTCAAAGTCCATGTGGTAAGTCTCCTTGTAAGCCACCACCACGAGTGGGAAAGAACAAGCATAACCAGAGGTGGGGTTGGTAATGTTACTGATATAAACGCTGTGCAAGTCGAAGGGAGCAGCACCTCCCGAGGTCAGGTCCCAATGGATGTCAGGACGTTTCTCGTCGCAGTAGCGCTGAACGGCGAGTGCCGAGAAACCACCACTGCTATAGCCCACATTGAAGGTGGGCAGACCGCTGATGGCATAGCCCTCGTCTTTCAGAATCTGCATGGCGGCATCCCAAGCATCGATGGTCTCAATGCTGGTAATCTCCGGACAGCAGTAGGCCTGTGGCTTGTCCTCTGTGAGCGTCCAGCCATAGAGGTCGGCAGAAACCATAATGAGATTCTGGTATTTGTTCATGTAAAGACCGATGTCGTCAATCTCGTTCTGAGAAGTACGCTCACCATGCTTGGCACATGTAAACTCATTGTAGAGCATCAGTCCGCGAGGTGAAGCCACCTTATTATATACGTCAGGGGACATTGAGATGACGCCAGTAAGCCGTACCGGCGTCTTCAAGTCGGGACCGACGCTGGTATATTCGAACACGATTTGACGGAACTTTAAGTTCAGCGCATCATTCGCAATCATTTTCAGTGCGTGACACTCCCGACGGTTCGTTATCTTCTGGTCGAGATTGTATGCACGGCCTGAAATGGGGGCAGGATCATCATTGTTCGAACATGCTGTGAATATGTGACAGCAAATAAGAATAGCAGCCATAATCGTTGTCAGTAAAGACAACCTGTTTAATGTTTTAGGTGTAGTCATTTTGAATTCTGGTAATATTAATTATTAGTATGACAAAGGCGCGATTTGGCTTCGAGCTATTGCACTATATGCATTTTCTCGCTAGTGCCATGTTGTGAAAGTTTGTATTCTTGATGCAAAGATAGTATATTCTGCGTTTAATTCAAAACAAATAAAACAAAAAAAGTTAAATTTGATAAAATTGGTACAAGGGTACACAGATGGAGGTGGGGAGTAAGGCGAAAAGATGTAGAAAAAAAGAATGGCAAACGAAACGGTTTGCCATTCTTTTTTGTTATCTGGTCGACAGACTGTGTCACAAATCATACCTCGTCAACATGACGGGTACGTCATATCGTATTAATAGGATGAATAAAAGAAAGCGTGTTGCCCGTATGAGCAACACGCTTTCTCGTTATATAATCAAACTTTAGTTCTCTTTAAACACTGTAAGTGTAGCTTTTCGACATCAGTGCGTTTGCCTCGTTCCAATTGCTAACTACAGTAGCTACAATCTTCTTAATTAATTTCTTCATAATCGTTATCCTTTCTTTTCTTTAATTCTCGGCCGACCCCTTGTCGGCGTTACATCTTTTTTCTCTCTATAATCCTAACCGAGTGCAAAATTAGTACGTTTCCTCCAAACAGCCAAGCATTTACGTCGTTATTGTCTGAATAACAGCATAATGGTGACCTATGTCAAGAGCGCATTTTTCATGGGGATTGTTTGGAACGTATGTATATTTTGTTTAACTTTGCCACAAGAATGAAACAGATTTATACGAAGACAGGCGACAACGGACAGACCTCGCTGCGCGGAGGTGTGCGGGTGGATAAGGATGATGTGCGCATTGAGACCAATGGACAGATAGATCATCTGAATGCACTGCTTGGCGTGGCTCGTGGCATTGTTGATGCACCGCTCTTGCGGCGTGTACAACAGGAACTGATGGTTGTGATGAGCCATGTGGCTACACCGCAGGGGGATGAGAACCCCAAGCCGCTGCATGTGGCCGCCTTGACCGCTGAGATGGAGACGGCCATTGACCTCCTGACGGCTGACAGGCCCCTGGGTTTTGTAGTGCCTGGCGACAAACCGGAGACTGCCATGCTTCATGTGGCACGCACCCAGTGCCGCACGGTGGAGCGTCGGCTATGGACACTCCACAGGACGTATCCCGTGGATGCCGATATTCTGAGATTCTTCAATCGCTTGTCTGACTATTTATTCGCGCTTTCACTATGATTCAAGGTCACGGAGACGATGCTTTTCGCTATGAGGATATTCGGATGAACTTCAGTTCGAATATCTATGCCCATGCCGACTTGACTGCCCTGAAGGCTTTTCTGGCAGAGCGCATGGACGTGATAGCGCAATATCCCGAGCCCGACGCCTCGTCGCTGGCAGAGGTCATCGCCCAAAAGAACCATATTCCCGCCGGTAGTGTACTGGTCACCAATGGTGCTGTAGAGGCAATCTATCTGGTAGCACAGATGCTGGCTGGCGCGGGCATCCATCAATATAAGGTTAGTCAGCCCACGTTTAGTGAGTATGAGGATGCTTGCCGCATGTTTGGCATGGAGAAGGGGGAACATGGTGCTTGCTGGATATGTAATCCCAACAACCCTACTGGTGCGGTTACCCGCCATCTGCCTTTGGATAAATATCAAGTGGTGGTGGTTGACCAGTCGTATGAAGATCTGACGGCAGCCCAGCTGATGTCGCCTGCCGAGGCGGTGGCAGCCGAGCATGTCATTCAGATTCATTCCCTGACCAAGACCTATGCCGTCCCAGGACTTCGTGTGGGCTATGTCGTAGCTTCCGAGTCGATGATCAGTAGGTTGCAGCATTGGCAGCGCCCCTGGTCTGTCAACGCCTTGGCTGTAGAGGCTGGCAAATGGCTCTTGCACCACGACGTCTGTGTGGTGCCCGATATGACCGCCTACCTGACAGAGACCCAGCGTCTGAATCGTGCGCTGAACCAATTGCCCATGATACAGGCACTGCCCACCGAGACCAACTTTATGCTGGCTCGTATGGAAGGTGCCACAGCGGCAGAGCTGAAGGCATACCTCGCCCAAGAGCATCGCATGTTGATTCGCGATGCATCCAATTTTCCAGGATTAAATGAACATTATTTCCGCATCTCGGCACAGAAGCCCGAAGAAAACGATGCGCTGGTAGCGGCTATTGCCTCATTTCGTCAGTAGGTCGCAGGCATACTCTATGAGCGTGTCGCGTCCTTTGGCTACATCTTCGTCGGTCAGCTCTACCAGGTGGTCTGGCTCTATGCCAAACTCGCACGACTGCTGATTGGCATCGTACATCGGTACGGCAGAGAAACGCACGTTCCAACCGTTTGGCAGACTGCTGCTGAAGGGCATGCCGGCGCCGCCGCCTGTATGATCGCCCACGATGATGGCTTGTGGCATTTGTTTCATGTACATCACAAACTCGTTGGCAGCGCTATACACGTGTCGGTTGGTCAGGATGACCACGGGTTTCTGCCAGCGGATATTGCTTGATGGCTCAATATAGCGGGCTTCCATCTTCGAGAAGTCATGGCGCCCTGGGCCTGTCTTATGCTGGTAGTAGCCCACTAGCGTTTTCTCGTTGCAGAAGCGGGCTGCCAGTTTCTCGGCGTTAGTCAGATTGCCGCCACCGTTATTGCGGATGTCGATAATCAATCCTCGGCACAAGATACATTCCATCATCACCTCGTCCAGGTTGCCATCGCCCATAGCATCCTGAAAACTCTCATAGCGTATATAGCCAATGTTTCGGTCCAGCAGCCTGTAGTCCAGTCCGGAAGCAATCTTATAGTCCGTGCCCATGTAGCGGCGAATCAGCGAGTCGTTGTAGTTGGCAGGGTAGTTCTCGTACCACGCCCAGTAGCGTCCGTAGTCAAAGGCCGTCGTGATGTTCACATGTCCGTCGCGCAGTTCGCTGAGCATCGCAGTCAGCACTTCAAAGAGTTGTTTGCTGGTCATGTTGTCGTCAATGCGCGCGGCATACTTCACTTTCACGGCATCCCAGTCCAGCCCATACGCCTGTTGCTTGTAGTCAAAGAAACAGTAGTGCTCGTCTATGATTTTCCACAGCGCCTCGAAGTTGCCTTGTGGCGAATTGTCAAACTGCTCTTCATCGACGCATGCGGCAAAGAATGGTAGCAGGCAGAGCAGGTATAGTAGTCTTCTCATGGTTCGGTATCGTTAGAAGTTCTTGATGAGGCCCACCATCAGTCGGTGTGACAGTACGTGCTGTTTCAGGTGGTTCACCTGCAGCTGCTGGTAGTCGCCCAGGTAGCTCAGCGACAGCATGGTGGTGCGATAGATGGGGTAGGCCACCGTGAAGTGCTGGCGGAAGTAGGGGGCAGCAACGAAGGTGGTGGGCACGATGTTGTGGTCGTAGTTGCCCAGTGAGAACATCTCATAGTACGACTGGCCATAGTTGGGACTGAACGCCACGCCCACCAGGGGCAGGTTCAACTCATAGCGCATCAGCACATGGTGCTTCCACAGGGGGAAGGTGTAGCTGGCTATGCCCGTGGGCATCAGTTGCAGTGAGGCACGTGCCTGTGCCGGGTTGTTGGCATTGGCGGTGTTGTAGATAAAGCCCAGTCCGGCGTTCACCATGCCGCCAGCCTGCAGGTGCAGGTTGCCGTTGAGCATTTGCCATCGGTACAGGCGTCCCCAAAGAAAGTTGAAGGCGCCCTCCACCTCGCTCTTGTCGCCCGACCGATCCTTCGCTGTTGACAGGTTCAGCTGACTGTGCATCAACGTGCTCCAATTGGACGAAGGTTTCTTCCGCTCAGAAGAAACCAGGATGCTAAGACCATTACCTTTGAACTTCTCCTGTGTGAGGTACGTGTCTAGTATGTTGGTGGTGCCATAGCCCACCTGCTGATAGCGTGTAACGTAAACTGGTTCCTGTCCATTGGCTGTGTAGCCAATAGAGAGGAACCAGCAAAGGGTTATCATCCATCTGAATGTTTTATTCATCATCGAAAAGTCTTAGTTGACCGGTCATCTCGTCAATCACCTGCTGTTGGCTTTTGCCCTCATCAGGATCCAAGTCTTCTTCCTCTGTGGTATCAGCGGCTTCCGGTGTCTCGGTGGCCTCTGGCTCCTCGGGGAATCTCGTAGGCTCTAGCTCAACGATGCTCTCTATCTGATAGGTGCTCAGTCGTTTACCCTTAGCCTTGAAACCTTTCACCGAGATAAACTGTTCGGCGTCGATCTCTTCCGAGCCGCGGAACTCGTCGGCACCGCCATAGGTCACCTTGATCAGCGGATAAACCTGGTCGCTGAGCAGAATCAGCTTTGAGGCGGGGTTCTCGCCCAGGTAGTTCTGCTTGCGCTTGGTGGCCTCCATCAGGAAGCGTTTCACGTAGGGATAGCCCTGATTGTCGGCATCGAAGAGTACGGCTGTCCATACCTTCTCGGGTTTGAACTTCTCTATGCGCAGGATATTTTCTTCGTAGTGGTTGTTGGCATCGAAATTCGTCAGGTAGAAGTCGCCGTTGGTCAAAACCACCAGTATCTGGTCGTCGTCGAAGAACTCGCCCAGCAGTCGTCCGTGCTCGTCGTAGTTCAGACGATTTACGTCGGGGTCGAACCACACCTTGCGTCCACCCAGTGTCGAGTGTCCTTGCGACTTCAGCGTGATGCGGTGCACGGGCTTCTTTGTCAGCAGGTTACCCTTCGAGGCACGTCCCTTGATCAGCACTTCGGCAAACGAGCGCTCCAAGAAGATGCTCATGCGTGGGTTCTTGGCCTGCACGGAAGCATCGAGTGTCACTTTGATCACCTCAGCCTCGCCATTGGGGTTGGCTGTGAAGTACATGATCTTCGAACCGGCTGTGCCCTGAGTCAGGTCGTACTCGCGGTCGCGGGTGATGCCCGTGATGTTGAATCGCTTGATGTAGCAAGGACCGTTGCGTCCGTCGCGATACACTACATTATAGATGGTGCGCTTATCGTTCTTCTTGAACACGTCTATCCACAGCACATTCTTGCCCACAAAGAGCTTCTCGGCCACGCGCACTACCTTGTATTTACCATCCTTGTAGAACAGGATGATGTCGTCGATGTCCGAGCAGTTGCACACGAACTCGTCCTTTTTCAGACCTGTGCCGATGAAGCCTTCGCTGCGGTTAATGTAGAGCTTTTGGTTGGCTTCAGCCACCTTCGTAGCCTCGATGGTGTCGAAGTTTCGAATCTCGGTGAGTCGGGCGTGGTCCTTGCCGTACTTATCCTTCAAGAACTGGAACCAGGCGGCGGTCACCTCGGTGAGGTTAGCCAGGTCGCGGTCTATCTCGTCGATCTCGGCCTTGATGCGAGCCATCAGCTCGTCGGCCTTCTCCTTGTTGAACTTCAGGATGCGCTGCATCTTGATTTCCAGCAGTCGCAGAATGTCGTCCTTGGTCACCTCACGCACCATCTGAGGATAGAACGGCGTCAGACGGTTGTCGATATGCTCGCAAACCTTATCCACATTGGGTGCTTCCTCGAACTTCTTATCCTTATAGATGCGCTCCTCGATGAAGATCTTCTCCAGTGAGCAGAAGTGCAGTTGTTCCAACAACTCACCTTTGCGAATCTCCAGTTCCTGACGAATCAGGTCTTTGGTGCGCTCGGCGCTGTGAATCAGCACGTCGCTCACGGTCAGGAACTGTGGCTTCTCATCCTTGATGACACAGCAGTTGGGCGAGATGTTGATCTCGCAGTCGGTGAAGGCATAGAGCGCATCGATGGTCTTGTCGCTCGACACACCAGGGGCCAGGTGTACCTGTATCTCAACCTGAGCTGAGGTCAGGTCGGTCACGTTGCGTGCCTTGATCTTACCTTTTTCAATGGCTTTCGTGATGCTCTCGATGAGCGTCGATACCGTCTTCGAGAAAGGCAGTTCGCGGATGACCAGCGTCTTCTGGTCCAGTTTCTCAATCTTGGCGCGCACTTTCACCACGCCGCCACGCTGACCGTCGTTGTATTTCGACACGTCGATGCTGCCGCCTGTCTGGAAGTCGGGGTAGAGGTGGAACTCCTCGCCGTGCAGATAGCTGATGGCAGCGTCGCATATCTCGCAGAAGTTATGGGGCAGGATCTTGGACGACAGACCTACGGCAATACCCTCGGCACCCTGTGAAAGAAGTAGGGGAAACTTCACGGGCAGTGTGATAGGTTCCTTGTTACGACCGTCGTACGACAATTGCCATTCGGTGGTCTTGGGGTTGAAGACGGTGTCTAGAGCGAATTTAGACAAGCGGGCCTCGATGTAACGGGGAGCAGCAGCGCGGTCGCCTGTCAGGATGTTACCCCAGTTACCCTGCGTGTCCACCAGCAGGTCTTTCTGACCCAGCTGCACCAGCGCATCGCCGATAGAGGCATCGCCGTGAGGGTGAAACTGCATGGTGTGACCCACGATGTTGGCCACCTTGTTGTAGCGTCCGTCGTCCATGCGCTTCATCGAGTGCAGGATGCGGCGCTGCACAGGCTTCAGTCCGTCCTCGATATGCGGCACGGCACGCTCCAGGATTACGTATGAGGCATAGTCCAGAAACCAGTTCTGATACATGCCGCTCAGGTGGTGCACCACCGATGCATCGAAGCGGTTAACCGGCTTGTAGTCAGAATGGCCCTCGGCGTTTTCTGGTTGATCAGAGTAGTCCGAATTGTCGGAAATATCAGTATTCTCTGACTTCTTCAATTCTTCTTTTTTTTCGTCGTCCATTACTTGCTTGTTTTTCAGTTTGTCTGCAAAATTAGGAAAAAATAGCGAGAAATGTCGCAGTTTAACTCCCTTTAACTCCATAATCTACCTATAACTGCTTAAAAAGTTGTAACTTTGCAGGCAAATTTCTAGAAATTATTATTTTATTATGGCACAAGAAGACGTATTTAAGAAGATTGTATCGCACTGTAAGGAGTATGGTTTCGTTTTCCCATCAAGCGATATCTACGACGGACTGGGCGCTGTTTATGACTACGGTCAGAACGGTGTGGAGTTGAAAAACAATATCAAACAGTACTGGTGGAAGTCTATGGTTCTGCTTCACGAGAACATCGTGGGTATCGACTCTGCTATCTTTATGCACCCCACCATCTGGAAGGCCTCTGGCCACGTTGATGCTTTCAACGACCCCCTCATTGACAACCGCGACAGCAAGAAGCGCTATCGTGCCGACGTGCTGATTGAGGACCAGATTGCTAAATACGACGAGAAAATTCAGAAAGAGGTTGAGAAGGCTCGCAAGCGCTTTGGCGACTCTTTCGATGAAGCAAAATATATGGAGACCAGCGAACGCGTGAAGGAAGCTAAGGAGAAGCGCGACGCACTGCATGCTCGCTATGCTGAGGCCATGCAGGGTCCCGACCTTGAGGCTCTGAAGCAGATCATCCTCGACGAGGAAATAGTAGATCCTATCAGCGGCACCAAGAACTGGACCGACGTTCGTCAGTTCAACCTGATGTTCTCTACCGAGATGGGTGCCTCTGCCGATGGCTCAATGAAGGTTTACCTGCGTCCTGAAACTGCTCAGGGTATCTTTGTGAACTACCTGAACGTGCAGAAGACTGGTCGTATGAAGATTCCTTTCGGTATCGCACAGATCGGTAAGGCTTTCCGCAACGAGATTGTGGCTCGCCAGTTCATCTTCCGCATGCGTGAGTTCGAACAGATGGAGATGCAGTTCTTCGTAGCTCCCGGCACCGAGCTGGAGTGGTTCCCCAAGTGGAAAGAGACCCGCATGAAGTGGCACCAGGCACTGGGCTTCGGCGCTGAGAACTATCGTTTCCACGACCACGACAAGCTGGCTCACTATGCTAACGCTGCCACCGATATCGAGTTCAAGATGCCATTTGGCTTCAAGGAGGTTGAGGGTATTCACTCTCGTACCAACTTCGACCTCAGCCAGCACGAGAAGTTCTCTGGCAAGAGCATCAAGTATTTCGATCCTCAGACCAACGAGAGCTATGTGCCCTACGTTATCGAGACCTCTATCGGTGTTGACCGTATGTTCCTTTCTATCATGTGCCACTCTTACTGCGAGGAGAAACTGGAGAATGGCGAGACCCGCGTAGTGCTAAAGTTACCCGCAGCCTTGGCTCCTGTTAAACTGGCTGTGATGCCTCTGGTGAAGAAAGATGGTCTGCCCGAGAAGGCACGCGAGATCATCAACGACCTGAAGTTCCACTTCAACTGTCAGTACGACGAGAAAGACTCTATCGGTAAGCGCTACCGTCGTCAGGACGCTATCGGTACTCCTTATTGCGTCACTGTTGACCACGACACCCTGAACGATGGCTGCGTCACCCTGCGTTTCCGCGACACCATGGAGCAGGAGCGTGTGAAGATCAGCGACCTGGCTTCTATCATCGAGGACAAGGTTAGCATTGCAAGTCTGCTTAAGAAACTTCAATAAATGAAACTGAAATATTTTATCTTTGCCTGTCTCTCACTGCTGAGCTTTGCCTCATGCAGTGAGACCGATGGCGAGGTCGATGAATATGACAACTGGCAAGCACGCAATGCTGTGTTCTTTGCCTCGTTGGAAGACTCGCT